>NZ_RZPH01000445.1:0-4647 GCF_004022825.1 Mesorhizobium sp. M7A.F.Ca.CA.004.04.2.1 | reverse complement strand
ATGCCGCCGGCATCATTGATCGTTTCGAAGCCGTTTTCGTCCGACGTGTCGTCGCCCAGGAAGACCGGGCGGCGACCTGCGAATGGCGCAATCTCCATGAAACGCCGAATTGCGGCACCCTTGGCCGCCTCCAGCGGCAGCAATTCCACGCCGGCGTTGCCGGCAACCACCCGGTAGCCCTTTGGCAAACCGGCCAGCGCCTGCTCGACAAGCTGCGTCGCGCGCGGAAGCAGATGCGGGGCGGCGCGCGTGTGGATGGCCAGCACCCGTCCCTTGCGCTCGATATACGCCCCACGACCGAGCTCGGCCTCGATCTCGTCGGCAAGGGCTGCGATATCCGCCGGCTCGTCCGCGATTTCGACGTCGTCGTCCGGCAGGAGCCGATGTTCCAGGCCATAGAGCCCGGCGGCTCGCAGTTTCAAAGGCTGAAACAGATGGTCGACGGCCGCAACGGACCGGCCCGTGATGAACGCCAATGCCCCGTTCAGCTTGCGGTCCAGGCCTTGCAGCAAGGAGCGAAGCTCGTCGCTGACCGAGACTGCGTCCGGGTGCTCGGCATGTTCCAGCAACGTGCCGTCGATGTCGAGGAACAATGCCCATTCGCCGGCCAGCACAGGCTGCGGTTTCTCCATGACGGCCTGCGGCTTTTGCAGGGTCTCGCCGATCATCTTCTGCAGCGTATCGCTCATGACATCGCCATCCGTCTGCGCTCAAAGATGGAGACGACATTGTCGACGCTGGGCGGCGGGTCGCCGGCGGCACCGGTTACCCGATCGAGGTCTCCGCGCTTACGCAAACGCGCCGCATCCAGAAGCATGCTGCCGGCCCAGCGATAGACGTTGTTGTTGCGGATCGTCTCGCGCATGGGTCGCATGCGCTCGCGCTGTTCTTCGGGCGCCATGGTCAATGCCTGCAACAGCGCTCCGCTCATCATGGCGGCATCGTAAGGGTTGACGATCAGCGCCTCCAGCAATTCGCGCGAGGCGCCGGCGAATGTGCTGAGCATCAAAACACCCTGCTCGTCGTCGCGCGCGGCGACGAATTCCTTTGCGACGAGGTTCATGCCGTCATGCAGGCTGGTGACCATGCATATGTCGGCGGCCCGATAGATCTCGTAAACCTGTTCCTGCGAGTGATGTTCGGCCACCATGATCACCGGCCTGTAGCCCTCGCTGCCATAACGCCGGTTGAGCTCTTCGGCATAACGGTGGCACTCGTCATGGAGCAATTTGTAGGCCGGCAGCGTGCCGCGGCTGGGTGCCGCGACCTGCAGGAAGACAAGTTTTCCGATCCATTCAGGCTGTCGCTTGAACAATTCGTTCAAAGCGTGAAACCGATCAAGAATGCCCTTGGTGTAATCGAGGCGCTCGACCCCGACGGCCAGCTTCACATCCGCTTTGAGACCGAACCTCTCGCGCATGCGAGCGCGGCAATCGTCGACATCGGGAAGTTTCGCCAGCAGGTCCGCCGGCCATTCTATCGAGATGGGATAGGCGTGCACCAATGTGGTCCGTCCGCCGTAGGAGATGGCCGCATCGGCCCGCTCGATGCGGCTTTCCAGGAAGCGATCGACGCTTTCGGTGAAATTGTTGGCGTGGAACTGGGTGTGGAAGCCGATGATCGAACTGCCGAGCAGCCCCTCGAGGATGCGTTCGCGCCAAGGACAGATGCTGTACACTTCCGAATTCGGCCACGGGATGTGCCAGAAAGTGATGACGATCGCCTCCGGCAGGCGCTCGCGGATCATGCGCGGCAGCAGCGCGAAATGGTAGTCCTGGACCAGCACGATCGGCCGCTCGTTGCGGGCCTCGGCAACCACCGTATCGGCAAACTTCCGGTTGACGGCTTCATAGGCAGCCCAGTCGGAGGCGCGAAAAATCGGCCGGGTGAAGGCGATATGGCAAAGTGGCCAAAGGCCCTCATTGGCGAAACCGAGATAATAGCCCTGATGCTCTTCCTCCGTCAGCCAGACCCGGCGCAACGTGTAGGACGGGTTGCCAGGCGGCACCTGCACACGATCGTGGTCGTCGACGGTGAGGCGGTCCGCCGTTCCGCCGCCATAGGCGATCCAGGTGCCGGCACAGGCGCGGGTAATGGGCTCGAGCGCCGACACCAGTCCGCTGGCCGGGACGAGCAACTCGACGCCGTCGCCCTTCACATTGTGGATGTACGGTTCGCGATTGGACACCACGATGACCTGCGCATCGGGCAGATCGTCGGCCAGGATCTTGCGCAATGTTTCGGGCGACCAGGTCACCAGCGCGGCATCGGCCGATTGGCCATTCTTTTCGAACTCCCGTATCACCTTGCGCGCGGCTTCCGCGGCCACATCTTCGCCTGCCGTATGTGCGACCGCGGGTGGATGACGGCGACGGTGCCGCGATATGGAGAGGAAAACGGCAAGAGCGGAAAAACCGAGGCTCGCGAAGATCAGAACCCAGAGCAGGTCCGCACCGTAGTTTGTCATTGAATGTCAACTCACCCCGGCCGTCGGCGACCGTTTGTTCGTGTTTTCCATTTGAAACGGTCCGCCGACCACGTGGTCAGCGTTCGGACCTGTATTTTTGCAACGCACAAGGCTCGGATCGGTTCCGCCAATTTTGTTCGGATCATGTCCTTACGATGAGCGGCACCAGCCCTTCATGGCGGTCGGCAAGGAAAGCGACGACCCGGTCACCGACGCGCTGGAAGGTGAGATCGACGACCCGGTCGCCGACGCCCAGGTGCCGCAGTGTCAGCGTGTCGATGCCGATCGGCAGTCTCGGGCGGGTGACGCGGATTTCGCCATCCCAGCCGTCGATCTCCAGGCCAAGGCAGGCCTGCATCAGCATGAAGGCGGATCCCGCCGACCACGCTTGCGGCAGGCAAGCGACGGGATAGGCGATGGGTGCTTCGCCCGGCGCGCGTGTAAACCCGCAGAACAGTTCGGGCAGCCGCATGTTGAAATGGACCGCGGATTCGAATGTGCCGCTCATCAGGCGAACCACGCTTTCACGCTCGCCATAATGCGCCAGGCCGGCACCGCATATGGCGGTGTCGTGCGGCCAGATCGAGCCATTGTGGTACGACATCGGGTTAAAGAACACCGCATCGTCGGCAAGCGTCCTCAGCCCCCAGCCGGAATGGAAGGAGGCGGAAAGCAGCTGGTCGGCGACCATCTGGGCCCGCGCCGGCTCAGGCAATCCGACAAAGAGCAGATGCCCGGCATTCGAGGTCCGCACCTTGCAGGGCTCGCCGGCACCGTCGATCGCAAGGGCATAGAAGCCGAGATCGTCAAGCCAGAAATCGCGTTCCACCGCCACCCGCATCGCCTCGGCGCGGTCCTCCCAGTGATCGGCTTTGTCGTCCTCGCCACGGCGGCGGGCAAGCTTGGCCAGCCCGCGGAAGGCGGCAAAGACATAGCCCTGCACTTCGACCAGGGCTATCGGGCCCTTGGGAATGCGGCCATCGGCATGGAAGACCGAATCGAAACTGTCCTTCCATCCCTGGTTTGCGAGGCCGGACTCGGCCGCTCGCTGGTAAGTCACGAATCCGGTCTCCCGGCCCGCCTCCTCCGTCCATTCGGCCGCCGCGCACAGCGAAGGCCACAGGCCGTCGATGAATGCCATGTCACCGGTACGATCGGCGTAGGCGCAAGCAAGATAGATGTAGAGCGGTGTCGTATCGACGCCACCGTAGTAGCGGCCGAAGGGAAGCTCCCGCAGCGCCACCATTTCGCCTTTGCGGGTCTCGTGCATGATCTTGCCCGGCTGCGAATCGCTGAACGGCGATGTCTCGGTCGCCTGATGCTGGGCCAGAAAGGCCAACACGCCCCGCGCCAGCCCGGGATTGAGCCACAGCATCTGCAGCGCCGAGATGACGCCGTCACGACCGAACGCCGTCGAGAACCAGGGGATGCCGGCATAGGGATAGGGGCCGGTCGCCAGTTCGGTGGTCAGCAGCGCGACATCGGCGCGGGCGCGCTCGACCCAATCGTTGAAGACACGGCCCGAGCTGCGCACCGTCGCGCCATGGCGACGTTTGGCCCGCATGCCAAAGCGGGCGCGTGCGGCAGCGGCGCGGAACCGGTCGCGGTCGGGCTTGTCGGCCACCTCGGGACCGACCTCGACATAGAGCACCTTCCTGCTGCGCTTGGTCACGGCGATCAGGAAATCGGCACGGTTGGCTGTCAGTTGGTCCGGCGCCTGCGAGAACGATATCGCAGAGAGGCGGGCCAGGCCATCGAGCCCGTCATAGCGCAGCAGGACCGACGTCGCGTCTGTTTCGGCGGCATGGGCCAGCCCGCGCTTCAGCCGTGTCGAGCCACGCACTTCGAACATGTCGCGGAAATCGGCGGAATAGTGCAGGGAAACGTTGATCGTCGAATGTTCCCGGCTGTAATTGGAAAGCGTGATGCGTTCGAACAGCCTGTCCTGCCAGAGCAGCCTGACGCGTTCGATGTGGATGGCTCCCTGCGGGATGTCGCGTCCGCCGGCGCTCTGTATCGGCAGATTGGTCAAATTGGTGGTGAACAGCACATTGTCCTGGCTGAGCGAGGCGCCGAGCAGCGATGTCTGCCTGCCGCCGACGGTCAGCCGGAACTCGGAAAGAACCCGTGTGTCGTCGCGAAAGAAACCGTCGCCGGCTCCACGTATGTCGCCATAGGCG
>NZ_RZPH01000444.1:0-4654 GCF_004022825.1 Mesorhizobium sp. M7A.F.Ca.CA.004.04.2.1 | reverse complement strand
GCTGTGCGCAAACGGGTCTTCAGGATGGAAAGCGGATTGCTGGCTGTGTGTGACATCGAGTGTTCTCCCTTGCCTTTGTGGCTTCTTGCAAAAAATTGAACCAATTCTAAAATTGAGTCAATTCTGTTTTTGTGGCAAGAGGCTGGGAATGAGCGGATTGCGGGCTAGGCAAAAGGCGGACCGGCACCGGCGTATCATCGAGGCGGCGGCCGAACTGTTTCGCGAGGCCGGCTACGAAGGCGCCAAGATCGAGGCGATCGCCGCGCAGGCCGAGGTCTCTGTCGGGACGATCTACAACTACTACGAGAACAAGGGCGACATCCTCGGCGCCATCGTCTCGCTGGAGGTCAACGAGGTGCTGAATGCCGGGCAAGGCGTCGTCGCCAGGCCGCCGGCCAATGTCGGCGACGCGCTGGACACGCTGGTCGGCATCTATATCGAGCACTCGCTGCACTATCTCAGCAAGGAGATGTGGCGGCAGGCGATGGCAATCTCGACGCAACTGCCCGACAGCCCGTTCGGCCAGGCCTACACCGCGCTCGACCGCGCCCTGACCGAACAGATCCGCGCCCTGATCGCCCGGCTGCAGGAGATTGGCCTGGTGCGCCAGGACATAGACGGTGCAGCGCTCGGCGAACTGATCTTCAACAACATGAACATGATGTTCATCGAATTCGTGAAGCGTGACGCGGCCAAGATACCGGAACTGCGCGCGGCGATACGGAGGCAGAATAGGATATTGGTGGCGGCGATTGGGGTGTGAGACGTCAGGAGCAGGCAGGAGAAAGCGTCGCTTCCGCATAAGACCTGGTTTCAGACGCGGGTCGCCTCTTGAGTTGAGTTTGAAATCTGGTACAACCTATAAGGGCATAAATAGAGGGAGGGGTAAATGGGGACGTTTTCAGTCTGGCATTGGGCGATCTTGCTGCTGTTGATCGGCGTGCCTGTTTTCCTTGCCGTTCGATCAGCCGCGAAGCCGTCACAGAATCCTGAGGCTCTTGTGGGCTTCGGCGGCTGGCTGATGCTGCTGGCTATCGGTCAGGCAGTGTCACCATTGCGGACGCTTGCCGACTTCGCCAATTCGGCCGACGGCTACCAGCAACTCATGACCCTCTCGAATGGGCCGCTGGCGGTGTATGGCGAGGTTGCCCTCAATCTGGCGTTTCTGGCGCTTCAGCTGGTTGTGCTCGTTTCGATGCTGCGGCGTAGCCGCCGCTTTCCGCAATTGTTTCTGCTCCAGTGGCTGGCGATTCCCGTCGTGTTTATCCTGGACACGATCTGGGTTGCGTCAGTTCTGGGCGTTCCGGTGAGCCTGGTGCTCGCAGGCGATGCGCTGGTGGCCCCCATAGTCTCGTTTGTGGTGACAGGGCTCTGGGTCGCCTACGTCTACAAGTCTGTCAGGGTGCGGAACACGTTCACCAGGATTGGGGCATCCGCCCAGGTTGCGAGCGCGTCATAGAAGGCAGCCCAATTTGGGATATTTTGGAGCGTCGGGGCTCGACGAACTGACCTTCAATGACATGATGTTCATCGAGTTCGTGAAGCGCGACGCGGCGAAGATACCCGGAGCTGCGCGCGGCGATCCGCAGGCAGAACCGGATTTTGGCGGCGGCGATCAGGGTTTGACCTCGTGCACCACTATGTCGTCATCGAAGCTGGAACGGCCAAATCCCGAGCCGAATGACCGCAACTGTCGTCCGTGACGGCTGCGAGCTTTTGGAAGGTCTTCATTTCGGCTTCATTTATAGGTGCTGCCCGCGCTTTCGCCTGGAGATCAGCCAGGCGCGCCACGAGGGCTTGCGACGTCTCGACTTCAGGGCTCATCATTTTCGTTTGTCCGATTCAGTGGCGATTTGACGAGCACACCCCGCCGCCATCCCTGCCGGCGGGCGTGGCCGGTTCGAAGTTTCAGTCGTAGACTTTCACAATCTTGCGTGTGCTCGGGTCCACCAGAACCGTTCGGTTGTCGACCACAGTATAGCGGTATTTGACGTTGGGGACCTCGTGGAGCTCGACCGTGTCTGGCAGAGCCGTGCCGACGTTCAGCTCCACCCCCGGAAGCTTCACAGAAGCCAAGGGTTGCTTCTTCACGTATTCGCGCACGACGGTGTCCTGTTCCTGTGTGATAACCACATCCTGTGCCGCAACCGCGCCGACGCTGGCCAGCAGCAAGAGCGCCGCAGCGGCGCTGGTTAGGTGCATCCCCATTGTTTTCCTCCTCTTTTAATGTGGCGGCAGCACGATCGGCTGCGCGCGAACTACCCGAACACGTCGCCAGGCCAAACGTTCCTCATACGGGCTTCTGTCGGAATCTCCGCAGGACCAAAGTCTGATTGGGAAACGCAATGGTCTTACCCGCTGGGAGTAGGCGGAACGGCTTAGGCCTGAAGGTTGTTGTCTCTGCAAACGCGGAGAGAAACAGTGGAAAAAAGTGTCGGTCAGGCGCGATGGTTGCTCGCACCGATTTTGGCAACAGCCATCACTTTCCTGGTGATGGGGATAGTCCTTGGCTGACATGACGTGGATCGGCGCGGCTACGTCCCTTCCTGCGCTGATAGGACCCGTGAGCCGCTTTCGGCGGCTGGCGGGTCCTGTATTTCACCGTGCGCTGGGCTGCTCATTCGGCAGCGAGCGCTTTCTAGCTCATGCACCTTGGGAGGTTTATTATGGATCGGCGATCCTTCTTGACCGCAATGTTTGGTGTTGCCGGGGCAGCGGCCCTTGCAAGCGCTGTCCGCCCAATCGAGGCAATGGCGGGTGTTCCAGGAGCCGGACACGGCATCCTCGACGAACTTGAGACGCCACAAACAGAGGCCTTTGACGAAGATTCACAGGCAGAAGTGCAGCAGGTCTACCATCGGGACTGGCACCACCGTCCTCACCGCCGCCGCCGGCGAGGCTGGAGACGGGTTTGCCGCAGTTACTGGCGGCATGGTCGCCGTCGCGTCCGGTGCTACCGCCGGCGTGGTCCTTCGGTCGTCCTTCGATTTTAACTAGTTTTCCGCCTTGGCCCGTTCCGGCTCACGCGCCGAGAACGGGCCGGTTGGGATCTTTTTGGTGAACGGTAACAATGACATTGGTCCAGAGATTGAATGCGAGTGGCAGCGCAAACCAACCGGGAAATGACAACGACCATGCCGCGGGGTTTGCGGACGCCGTCCCGTTGCCGGACGAGGAAAACATTGCCGACCTTGTCAGGCGAACGGAGCGCATGGCCATTTTGGTGGTTCTAGGAATGGGCGGCTGGTTGATGTTAGTGCCCGCTATTTACCTTGTACTGACCCACGGGATATGAACGACTTTCGGTGTCGCGGTAGCTGACTGCAGCATGTCAGCGGAAGCTAACGCAACATCCATGCGCGTCCAAAGTTGGATTGCGGGAGCATCGCATCGCGGCTTCCGCACCCCGTTTCCTGTATCGGCAATATGGGGACGGGCTGTTTTGCTGGCGCGAGGCACAAGTGTCTGGAACCACCTATTATAGTGGTCCACGTCCGGCATGCTGGGAAGGCGCTCTCATCCAACCAGCCGCGCATACTCGGCCTCCGGTTTGCCGTAGGTGCCGTTTGCGCAAGCCGCAAGGCCGCTGCGGTCCCTGATATGCACTTCGCCTCGTCGAGAATAGATGAAACCGCGCCCTTCCAGCACTTGCAGTCCAACGGTAACCCCTGGGCGTCTTGCTCCAAGCATGACGGCGAGAAACTCGTGGGTGATCGCAAGGCGTTCGCCGTGGACCCGATCGTCACACATTAGAAGCCAGCGCGCCAACCGCTCTTCAAGGTTTGATTTTGCGTTGATCAGGGCCGTATAGCTGGTCTGGATGTGGAAGTAGTGGACATAGCGCAACAGGAACAGGCGCAACGTTGGGCTGTTCGCAAGAGCCTCCTTGAAGGGCTCGGCTCCGATCCTGAAAGCGCTGCCGGGCGACTGAATGTAACATTGATGCGCCGCATAGTCAGCGCCCATCACGAGCGCGGCACCGGTCATTCCCTCAAAGCCGACAAGACCTACCTCGGCCTCCTTACCTGAAGCCGCCGCGACCACAGAGGCAATGCCGTCTTCCAGGAAGTAAACCGTCTCGATCTCCGAATCGGCTTTCTCCAAGGTCATTTTCAGCTCGAGGTCACACAGTTCAAGGTGTGGCTGCAATAGCCCCAGGTCACCAGGGTTAAGCCGACGCAACAATTGGTTTTTATAGGAAGCGTTCTCTGGATTGGTCATAGCTCAATCCCGCTTGGGGCAAGAGCTTTCCAATCTCCCTGCCGTCTGCGCCCGTAAACACGTGCAGACGATTTGGAGAAGATACGCCCTCTGGCGCGCGATTGACAGTGAAATGCGACCTGATGCACGGCGTCCCCCCAGCCGCCGAATTACAAAACAGGGGTGTACAAAGTTAAAGGGTTGGAATCGTACAGAACTCTGCTTCGTACGAATCCGACAATTTCGTGATCGCGGCCAACGCCGGCATGATGTGCATGGTTATCGATGTCGAGGTAGAGCGACGAGAAGGCGACTGGCAGGACCGACTGGCAAGGCGAAGGCTGTGCTCCATAACGGGTCAAACAATTTGGCATCTAAATTGCTTTGACGGGTATGGGGTGGGCGAGAGCCCGTCGCTTCGCAAATGGAGCGGCGGGTCTACTCTACCTGCGAC
>NZ_RZPH01000443.1:0-4659 GCF_004022825.1 Mesorhizobium sp. M7A.F.Ca.CA.004.04.2.1 | reverse complement strand
GGAGGTGACGGCGTAGGCCTGCTTGAGGTGGTCGAGGGAGGGGACGAGAAGGTCTGACATCATTCGCCTCGCGGATACCTTTTGCTCTCTTCGAGATTGTCGAGGTTCATGTGATTGCGCATGTAGCGCTCGGACGCTTTTTGCAGCGGCTGGAAATCCCAGGGGTAATAGGCGCCGTTGCGCAGCGCCGGATAGACGACCCAGCGGCGCGCCTGGCTTTCGCGGACAGCGGCGTCGAAGCCGGCCATGTCCCAGCGCGACTGGACCTTGTCCATGAATGCCGCCACCAGGCCCGCATTGGCCGCGTCATCGACCAGATTGTCCCGTTCGAGCGGATCGGCTTCGAGATCGAACAGTTGCGGCGGATCGAGTTCGCAATGGACGAATTTGTATCTGCCGTCGCGGATCGCCACCAAGGGCGCGTTGGACCCTTCGGCCGCATATTCCATCAGCACCGGCGCGGTGCGCTCAAACCCCTTGGTGAGCGGCAGCAGCGACTGGCCGTCGGTCCACGGCGCGATTGCAGCGATGTCGATGCCGGCGAGGTCGCAAAGCGTCGGCGCCACGTCAAGATTGGAAACCGGCGTCTCGATCAGCCCGGCGTGAACGCCCTTGCCGGCAATCACCAGCGGCACCCGCGCCGAGCCCTCGAAGAAGCTCATCTTGAACCATAGGCCGCGCTCGCCGAGCATGTCGCCGTGGTCCGAGCAGAACAGGATGATGGTGTCGTCGGCCATGCGGGTGCGCTCGAGAACATCCAGGATCTCGCCCAGCTTGTCGTCGACATAGGAGATGTTGGCGAAATAGCCCTGCCGCGAACGACGCACCTGTTCCGGCGTGATCTCGAAGGAAGGATAGTCGCTGGCGTGGTACAGCCGCCGGGAATGCGCATCCTGCTCGTCATGCGCGATGAACCCGGTTTCCGGGTTCAACGCCTGGCAATGCTCATAGAGATCCCAATACTGCTTGCGCGCGACATAGGGATCATGCGGGTGCGACAGCGAGACGGTGAGGCACCATGGCCGATGGCTCGCATCGTCCTGTTCGCGCGAAAGCTGATAGAGCTTCTGTGTGGCTAGGAACACGACCTCGTCGTCATACTCCATCTGGTTGGTGATCTCGGCAACGCCGGCGCCGGTCACCGAGCCCAGATTGTGATACCACCAATCGATACGCTCGCCGGGCTTGCGGTAGTCCGGCGTCCAGCCGAAATCGGCAGGGTAGATGTCGGTCGTCAGCCGTTCCTCGAAACCGTGCAGTTGGTCCGGCCCGACGAAATGCATCTTGCCCGACAGGCAGGTGTAGTAGCCGGCAGCGCGCAGATGATGGGCGAAGGTCGGGATCGACGAGGCGAATTCGGCGGCATTGTCGTAGACGCCGGTGCGCGACGGCAATTGCCCGCTCATGAACGAGGCACGGCCTGGTGCGCAGAGCGGCGAGGCCGTGTAGTTGTTGGCAAAGCGCGCCGATCGCGCAGCCAACGCTTTCAGATGCGGTGTGTGCAGAAAATCCGCCGGGCCGTCCGGAAACAAGGTTCCGTTGAGCTGGTCGACCATGACGATCAGAAAATTGGGTCGCTTCGTTGTCACTGTTTGCGCCGCTCGCCGAGTTTTGTTTCGAGATAGTCCTCGACCAGCGCGATTGCGGTCGCGGCATCAGGCACGCCGTCTTTCAGCGCCCGCCTGATGTAGAGCCCGTCGATCATCGCCGCGGTCGCTTCGGCGGCGCGGTCGGCCTCGGCCCTGGGCAGGATGCCGACAAGCCCGCTCATCAGGTTCGAGTGCAGCCGCCGCGCATAGACCCTGAGCAGCCGGCGCAAGGCCGATGATTTCTGCGCCTCGACATAGAAGGCGAGCCAGGCGGCGATGGTTTCCGGCTGGAACTGGATGTCGGAGAAGTTGACGGTGACCACCGCCGAAACGCGCTGGCGCGCGGTACCAGCCGATTGAAGGGCGCGTCGCATGTCGATGGTCAGTTCGGCCAGGATGTGCCGCATCGTCGCCAGCAACAACTCGTCCTTGGCGCCGAAATAGTGATGGGCAAGAGCCGACGAAACCCCGGCGCGTCCGGCGATCTCGGACATGGTGACGTCGAGCGAGCCGCGCTCGCCGATCGCCGAGATCGTCGCGTCGATCAGCGCCTTGCGGCGCAGCGGTTCCATTCCGACTTTCGGCATCTCGCGATGATCCTTTGAGAAAACAGGATTATTTTTTATTGACGCGTCAATCAACAAAAAAATCGACCGCGATCTTGGCTGTACCAAGCGATTGTCCGCCTCCCGCCCTTCACGAAGTGGGCAAGATTGTTTATATTTGAACAATAAAGGCGAAATGCGCCGTGAGCCCACATGTTAGGCTGGCGCCAAGGATGGAGACCGCCATGACCGCATGCATCGTTGGCTGGGCGCATTCGCGCTTCGGCAAGCTCGAGGGCGAAACGCTAGAAAATCTGATCGTCAAGGTGGCAACCGACGCGCTCGACCATGCCGGCATCGGTCCCGACGAGGTCGACGAGATCGTGCTCGGACATTTCAACGCCGGCTTTTCGGCGCAGGATTTTACCGCCAGCCTGGTGCTTCAGGCCGACGACCGGCTGCGCTTCAAGCCGGCGACGCGCGTCGAGAACGCTTGCGCCACCGGATCGGCCGCGGTCCGTCAGGGCATCCGCGCCATCGACGCCAATGCCGCCCGCATCGTGCTGGTGGTCGGCGCCGAGCAGATGACGACGACGCCGGGGCCGGAGATCGGCAAGAACCTGCTCAAGGCGTCCTATCTGCCCGAGGACGGCGAGACACCGGCGGGTTTCGCCGGCGTCTTCGGCAAGATCGCGCAGGCCTATTTTCAGCGCTACGGCGACCAGTCGGATGCGCTGGCCATGATTGCCGCCAAGAACCACAAGAACGGCGTCGACAACCCCTATGCACAGATGCGCAAGGATTTCGGCTACGAGTTCTGCCGCCAGGAGAGCGAGAAGAACCCGTTCGTTGCCGGCCCACTGAAGCGCACCGACTGCTCGCTGGTCTCCGACGGCGCCGCCGCCCTTATCCTTGCCGACACCGCCACGGCGCTGAAGATGCGCCGTGCCGTTGCCTTCCGCGCCAACGAGCATGTGCAGGATTTCCTGCCGATGTCGAAGCGCGACATCCTGACCTTCGAAGGGTGCGAACAGGCCTGGAACCGGGCGTTGAAATCAGCCGGCGTGACGCTCGACGATCTGTCCTTCGTCGAGACGCATGACTGCTTCACCATTGCCGAACTGATCGAATACGAGGCGATGGGTCTTGCCAAGCCGGGAGAGGGGGCAAAGCTTGCGCTGGACGGCACAACGGCCAGGGATGGCCGCCTGCCGGTCAATCCATCCGGCGGGCTGAAGGCCAAGGGCCATCCGATCGGCGCCACGGGCGTGTCGATGCATGTCTTGACCGCCATGCAGCTTGTCGGCGAGGCCGGCGGCATCCAGGTGCCGGGCGCCAAGCTTGGCGGCATCTTCAATATGGGCGGTGCGGCGGTCGCAAACTACGTTTCCATTCTCGACCGGATCAGGTAAACCGCCCGCATTTACGGGAGGGTTCATGACAAATCCGGTTCTGATCGAAGTGTTGCGCGGCGCGATCGTCGAGAGCGCGCATCGCGGCTCAGTCGCGGTCTTCGATGGCGATGGCAAGCCCGTCTGGGAGATCGGCGACACAGCCAAGTCGGTGTTTCCGCGCTCGGCGGTCAAGGCGATCCAGGCACTGCCGCTGGTCGAAAGCGGTGCGGCCGATGCCTATGGCTTCGGCAACCGCGAACTGGCGCTCGCCTGTGCGTCCCACTCGGGCGAGCCGGCCCATGTCGATCTTGCGCGATCCATGCTGGCCAAGGCCGGGCTGGACGGATCAGCACTCGAATGCGGCACACATTGGCCGTCCAACCATGACGCCGAGATTGCGCTCGCCCGCGCCGGCGGTTCACCGAACGCGTTGCACAACAATTGTTCCGGCAAGCATTCCGGCTTCCTCTGCACCTGCGTCCACGCCGGCATTGCGCATCGCGGCTATGTCAAGCCGGGACATGGCCTGCAGGAAATGGTGCGCGACGCCATGCAATCGGTGACGGGCGCTGTCCATGGTGAGGACCAGCGGGCCATCGATGGCTGTTCGATCCCAACCTATGCGGTGCCGCTCAGGAGCTTCGCGCTCGGCTTTGCCCGCATGGCCACGACATCAGGTTTTGGTCCCGAGCGAGCCAAGGCCGCGAGGCGGCTGCTGGCTGCATGCATGGCCGAGCCCTTCTTCGTTGCCGGCAGCGGCCGCGAAGACGTCGCACTGATGGAGGCCGCACCCGGGCGGATATTTACGAAAGGCGGCGCCGAGGGCGTCCATTGTGCGGCAATTCCGGAACTTGGTCTCGGCATCGCGCTCAAATGCGATGATGGCGCCGGCCGCGCCGGCGAAGCCATGATTGCCACCGTCCTCGCCAAACTGTTGCGCGCCGACGAGGCATTGGCGTTCAAGCTGAGCGAGTTGGCAAACACGCCCATCGAAAACCGCAACGGTGCCAAGGTCGGGGCGCTGAGGCCGACGGCAGCCCTCAACTGACGTGATTGCGCTCGACGGTCAGATGCGCATAGCCGGTATCGTTTGACGAGGCGAGGTCGCCCGTTGCGGGCTCGGCCCAGCGC
>NZ_RZPH01000442.1:0-4659 GCF_004022825.1 Mesorhizobium sp. M7A.F.Ca.CA.004.04.2.1 | reverse complement strand
ATTCATAGGAGGTTTGCGGCGGGGCGCTGTCCTGCACGAACAGGCGCAGCATCGGTTCGCCCATAATGCCGGTGTCGCGGCCCTTCAGCCAGTGATCCCACCAGCGGACGCATTCCTGGAGGAAGCCGATGGCGGGACCGGGCTTGCCGCTATGCGGATAGGTGTGCGCCCACGGCCCGACCAGCCCCTTGCGCGGACCCTGCAGCTTTTCCATGAGGCGGAAGACGGAGCGGCAATAGCCGTCGGCCCAACCGCTGACGGCATAGACCGGACAGGCGATCGCGTCGAAATCCTCGCAGACCGAGCCGTGCCTCCAGAATTCGTCGCGGTGCTGGTGCTCCAGCCAGTTCTTCAGCCACAACCCGCTTTCCTTCAGCCGGCTGTGCCATAAAGCACGCCAGTTGTCCGGCTTGTTGCGGGGATCCGGCGGCAGCGTGTTGCGGCCGAACATGATCGCGGCCCAGGAGAGATTGTCGATAAGCAGCGTGCCGCCCATGTGGTGGACGTCGTCGGCGTAGCGGTCGTCGGTCGAGGCGCAACTGATCACCGCCTTCAGCGCCGGCGGACGCATGGCGGCGATCTGCAGCCCGTTGAAACCGCCCCAGGAGATGCCGATCATGCCAACCTTGCCGTCGCACCAGGGCTGGGTCGCCAGCCATTCGATGACCGAGCAGCCGTCGTCCAGCTCCTGCTGGAGATATTCGTCGAGCATCAGCCCTTCGGAATCGCCGGTTCCGCGCAGGTCGACGCGCACCACTGCGTAGCCGTGGCCAGCTACGTAGGGATGCATGACGACATCGCGCGCGGCGGTCAGATCGTTCTTGCGATAGGGGATATATTCCAGGATTGCCGGCACCGGCTTTTGTTCAGCACCCTCGGGAAGCCACATGCGCGCCGCAAGCCGGCAACCGTCCGGCATCGGGATCTCGAAATGGTCGACCGAGCGGATCGGATGGGGGAAGTTGGACACTGTGCGCAAGGTGAGGCCCTCTGTTTGGCGGGCGCCACCTTGGGCAAATCGGCAGTGTCGCACAATTTCGCGACCCTTCGCGACTTGACACTGTTCTGGCGTCAGTATGCATTAGATCCATGCAGACCGAACCGCTTCCCCAGAACCTCGCCTTCCTGTGCAGCTATTATCCGTCGATCGCCGCCGTGTGTCGGCGCCTGCAGATCAACCGCCAGCAGTTCAACAAATATCTGAGCGGCCAGACCTGGCCGTCACGCCGCAACATGCGCAAGATCTGCGATTTCTTCGGCGTGACCGAAGGCGAGCTTTTGATGGACCAGCAGCGCTTTGCCGAGATCGTCGGCCTGCGCCGCCGCCCGCTCGGCGTCCACGCGCCGTCGGACCTGCTGGTGCACATGGAGCAGCTCTATCAGCGGTCCGGCGATCTCGGGCGCTATGTCGGCTACTATTTCCGCTATTTCTACTCGTTCGGCTATGCCGGCAAGATCATCAAATGCCTCGTCGTGATCTATGAAAAGGACGGCCGCTATTTCTGGAAATGCATGGAAAGGCTCGTCCATTTCGGCAAATATGGCGTGAAGACCTCGAAATATTCGGCCGCGCTGCTGCTGCTCGGCGATCGCATATTCGCGCTCGAATCCGAAATCCTGCTCAAAACCAGCATCACCCAGGTGATCCTCTATCCGAGCTACCAGACGAGCGTCGCCTATCTGGTCGGCATCCAGACGGGCATGCCCCTTTTACGGGGGCGGAGACCCGCAGCCTCGGTCGTGCTTCTGGAATATCTCGGCCGCTCCGTCGACCAGCGCAAGGCGCTGCGGGCCTGCGGCCTATTCGACGAAACCGACCCCGCCATCGATGCTGGCATCCGCGCCATGATCACCAACCGGATACCGGCGGGCACATTCGTGCTTGAAACCGAGGAGGTGTAGCCGGCTCCCCGGTTATATTGCCCGCTCCACGCCGCACCAGCCGGCGGCGAACAGCGCGATCGTCTTCGTCACCCGGCGCAGCGACGACAGGCTGACGCGCTCGTCAATGCCATGAATATTCTCCGAAACCGGTCCATAGACCAGCGCCGGTATATTCGCATGGACGGCGAAGAGCGCCGCGTCGAGATAACAGGTCATGACGTAGGAACGCATCTCACCGCCATGCGCCAGACCGTGTGCTTCCTGCAGAACCTGTCCGGCGGAGCAGTGCGGCCGCATGCGGTAGCCGGTCTGCATGACGCCGATCCACTCGACCTTCGGATTTGCCTTGGCGAGCCGCGGATCCGCACTTGCCGTATCGGCGACGAAGGCTTCGAACGCGGCGGCGCGCTGCCTGGGATCGTCGCCAGGATAGAAGCCGATCCGGCCCTCGAAGGAGCAGGCGAAAGGGACCGAGGCCAGCCACTCGCCGCCGGAGATGGTGCCGATGTTGAGCGATGCGGGATTGGCGATCTCCTCGAAACCGGGATGGCGCGCGCGTTCGTCGTTCCACTTGGCCGCAAGACGCTGCAGGTGGCCGATCAGGCCGAGCCCGGCATCGATGGCGCTGACGCCGGACTCTGCTTCCCTCGGATGTGCGGGCACGCCATGGACGGTGATGCGGAATTTGATGACGCCGGAATTGGCCGAAACCAGCTGTTCGTCGGTAGGTTCCGGAATCAGCACCGCATCGGCGGTGCAGCCACGGGCGATTGCGGCGGCCGCGCCGTTGCCCGTCACCTCCTCGTCGAGCACCGACTGCACCTGCACCGGCGCGGTCAGGCGGTAGCCGGCCTTCTCGATCGCGTCGAGAGCGAAGATGTTGGCGATGAGCCCGGCCTTCATGTCGCCGGCGCCGCGGCCGTAGAGCCAATCGCCGTCGCGGGTGGCGGAAAACGGCGGATAGCGCCAATGTGACGGGTCCGCCGTCGGCACGACGTCGACATGGGCGTTCAGGGCCAGCGAGCGGCCGACTTGCGAAGCCGGCGTCTTCCTGCCGACCACGTTGAACGCGCCGGCATAGTCGATCGTCGCCGGCGAGAAGGCCGGATGATTGGCCATCGCCCGCATATCGATGCCGAACCGTTCCACCGCATAGCCGCGTTCGGCGAGCGCTGAGGCGACGATCTCCTGCGCGGCGCCTTCCTGCCCGCGCAGCGAAGGCGCGCGGACGAGCCGCTGTAACAGTTCGACCTGGCTTTCAAAATTGTCATCGACCGCGCGGGCGATGTGATCTGGATCGGGGAATGAGGATTTCATGACTAGCCTTCCTGACTGAACCGGCGGGGAGAAGTCGCGCGTCTCTCTTGCCCAGCCGGCACTGTCAATGGCCGTTCTGGCCGGCAGCATAGGTGCAACAGGAACCGTTGCCCGAGATAAGCGGGCCGGCGAGCCGGACGCCGCGTTGCCGGACGCATTTGCTCTCCATGCCGCGCCCTCCCAGCTATGCCGGACAGAGGGCCTTGCGCAGGGCCTCGACGAACTGCTTCAGCGGCGGGGTTGGGCCGACGTTGTATTTCCAGTTGGTCAGTCCGATGGTCAGCGAATCCTCGTAGCTCTGGCCGCGAAGATAGGTGACCAGCTTGTCGAGATCGATGATGCCGTCGCCCCAGGCAAGATGGCTGCCGCCGGCATCCGAGTCGGTGAAATGCACATGTGCGACGCGGCCGGCGACATGGGTGAAATTATCTTCGGGCCGTTCATGCGTCATCACCGCGCCGGCCACGTCATAGACGGAACGCTATACGCGTTCATGTGGCAACAACTCGAACGAGAGGCGAGCTAAGCTGAAGGCCTCATGAAGTAAAGTTACGCATCAGGTTTCAGAGAAACGTTGACACCCTGACGGTTTAATTCAAAACCTCGACCTAAAGGGAGATATTCAATGGCTCGCCATCCGTCGCAAGAAAATCGCATATCACAACCTAATGATGACACGGTCATCCCAGGCGTCAAGCGCAATGCACAAGATGTCATTGGGCTCATTGTCGACCAGCAGTCACAGTTCTCCAAAACAAACCGCCGGATTGCGCACGCGATTTTGAGCGAGCCGCATAGCTTTGCCGAAAAGCCTATCGAGGAACTCACCACTTGGCTCAATGTATCGGCGCCAACCATCACACGGTTTTCGCGCATGCTGGGATGTGACGGTCTAAAGGATCTCAAGCTCAAGATCATGGGGTCGGTGCGCGTCGGCATCCGTTATCTCGAACCCCAGACGCCGCCCGGATCCATCGCCGAAGTTGCGGAGCGCGTCAGCAAACGGGCGCAGAAAACCATTGCGGACATGCATCACAACGTCGACCTCGAACGCGCCCAGGCGGTCGTCGACAAGATCAGCGTCTGCCACACGCTCTACGCATTCGGAAGTGGCGGTGTCTCCTCATGGCTTATCGAGGAGATCCAGAACCGCTTTTTCCGGTTGGGTATACGCGTAATCCCCTGTAACGATCACCAGATGCAGTTCATGCTTGCAACAGCTGTTGAACGCACGGACGTCGTGATCTGCTGTTCGCTCACGGGCGCCAATGTCGAGCTCGAGAAGGCTGTAACCGTCGCTCGCGAGTACGGAGCGACAACCATCGCCCTGACACCGAGCGGAACCCCCCTGGCTTTCGCTGTGGACGAACTCCTGCCGATCGACTGCCTCCCGGACGAAGACATTCTGACGCCGGCGTCAATCCGCTACGCCTACATGATCGCAATCGACATCATATC
>NZ_RZPH01000441.1:0-4660 GCF_004022825.1 Mesorhizobium sp. M7A.F.Ca.CA.004.04.2.1 | reverse complement strand
GTCGTCGTCCTCGTCGAGCACGCCCAGGATGCGGTGCGCGTCGGCGATCGAGGCGAAATACTCGTTCATCAGCGGCGTTAGCCTGCCATGGACGGGAGCCGACGAGGCTACGCCGAACAGGAATGTCCTGGTAAAGCCGGTATAGACCAATTCGCCGGTTAGAAGCCGTCCGGCATCGGTGTAGCCGTCATTGGCCACGGCGCCGTTCTTGATGGCAATGATATCGGTGGTGGTGGAGCCCATGTCGACGAACAGGGCATCGCCGGCGAGTTTTGCCACCAACAAGGCTGTCGCGTGCCAATTGGCAGAAGCCACATCGGCGCCTAACTGCGCTGCCTGCTCGACCCCGACGAAACCGGATGGTCCGGCATAGACCAGCTTTTTGTCTGTGGGGAAATGGGTGGAAATCTGACCCAGCAGAGCCGCTACGCCGACATCGCGGGACGGAAAGATGTCCGACAGTTCGCCTGTCATGGTGAATGCGTTGAGATCCGCACCCGCGTAGATCGGAGCCGTTTCGTCGAGGGCTGAAGCCAGCTTGTGCAGGCCTTGCCAGAGCGGCGTTGCGATCGTTACCGCCTCGACGATGCGACCGTCTTGTGCGCGGGTCACCTTCAGATGCGCGCCGCCAATGTCGAAACCGGCAATGATGCCCTTTCTTTTTTCCACGCTTCAAGCTTTCATGACGGGGGCAATTGGTCGGTGAAAAAAACGTTGCGTATTATTCCGGTTCTCGACCTGAAAGACGGCGTGGTGGTTCGCGCCCAGCAGGGAAAACGCGATCGCTACAGGCCGATCGTTACGCCGCTCAGCCGAAGCCCTGATGTCGTCGCGGTCGCTGAAGGACTGCGTGGGCTTTATCCTTTTTCGACCTTCTACATCGCAGATCTGGACGCTATCGAAGGCGGAGCGCCAAACAGCGACGCACTCGCCCGGCTGAGGACGATGGCGGAGCCGCCGGAACTTTGGGTCGATGCCGGCGTGGCCGACGAGAAGACACTTTTGGCGGCGCTTGCCGAACGCTCGCTGTCTCCTGTTCTGGGCTCTGAATCGCAGCGGGACGACATGTTGCTGCGGCGTTTTCGCGATCATCCCGATCTCATCCTGTCCCTTGATTTCGTCGGCGATAGTTTTTGCGGACCGCGTTCTCTTCTCGATGAGCCCGAGCTTTGGCCGCAAAAGGTGATTGTCATGACGCTGGCCAAGGTCGGTGCGGCCGCCGGTCCTGACTTCGGGCGGTTGCAGGAGGGCAAGGCCAAGGCCGGAAATCGCGCCGTCATCGCGGCCGGCGGCGTCCGAGATGAGGCCGACATCAGCGCCTTGTCCGCGATGGGTGTCGCCGCGGCGCTGGTCGCAACCTCATTGCACAACGCTACGCTCACACCCGGCCGCCTCGCGTCACTCGGCGCCTGATCATCGTTGCTCGTCGACTCCCGAAGGACGTGCGCCCTTCGGGAGGTGACGTTTCAAAAGCCCAGAACTTTTTTCAGCCGGCGCAACAGACCATCCGTCTCAGAAGAGGGTTTTTCCTGTGCGGGGCTGTCTCTTGTCTAGGCTGCGAACGGATGCTTGACCTTGTCGCGCTGGGCCGTTGCTTCGGCGGCGGTCGGGGTTCCTGCAACGGCGCGCTGGATAGCTTCCTTTGTCGCCTCGTAATTGTATTTCTGGATCTTGGCGTCGTCCGCCGCGTCCCAATGGATGAACACCCCGACGCAGATGAACACGTCGTCCGCTTCGTTGGCCGGAATGGTCCCGTCCGCAACGCTGTCCTGCACGGCCTTTGCCACGGCGTGCTGCGCCGGGCCGAACATCTGGACCGCCTGCTTGGCGCCCTTGATCGTGACCTTGTTGAACATCACGGTGTTGGGTTTGCATTGAAGATTGGGCGCGATCACCGCCAAAAGCGAAGTAAAGCCGTCCTTGTTGTTGGTAAGCGCGTTGCAGAATGCCGTTTCGACCGCGCTCCCCCGCGGGCCGATGAGCAGGTCGACATGCGCGACTTCGTTGCCGTCTCCCACCAGCGATTCACCGACCATAACCTTTGAGATTTTTGCCATGCCAATTTCCTCCAAGACACAATTATGATGTCCACGGACGCTGCAACCGAGCAGGCGCTCGATGGACAGCTATCCTTGTTGGCAGCGTCCGGATTTGCCCGGACCGGTTGGCTAGATAGCCGCGGAAGCACAGCTTCCGCTTTTGGAAGTCAAGCACCAACGCCGCGATTATGCAAGGTGAGGGCGAGGGTGTGGACTAAAAGAGTAGCCACGGTGAGGTCGGCCGAGGTGCCGGGATTGATGTTGTCGGCCTTCAGCCGGCGGTCGAACTCCATGAGCAGGCGAATGCGCGACGGCTCGTCGCCCTCGGCATGGAGCGCCGCCTGAACGGCAACGGCTTCCTGCCGCGCTTGATTTGCGACGTCAACGCCGTGCTTGCGCATCACATGGCTGTCGGGGAAGCCGGCGAGAAACGCCATGTAGACGAATACCGTCGGCCACATGCCCGTTTCTTCGCGTGCCAACGCTCCATCCAGCGTGGCGAGCCCGACCCCGAACACGTCGCCGAAACAGCTGCCGTACTGGCGGGCGATCATGTCGCGGTCGGCGGCCTCCCGCATCGCGTCCAGCAAATGAACCTTCCGCTCCTGCCGCACATCGTTGGCGGCTTCTCCGAGGCCGCCTGGCGCGGCCGTGACAATCGCCTCGAATACCGCCTTGGTATCCTGCACGCTCAAAGCCCGAAGCAGCAAGTCGAGATTGTCCTGCAGTCTGTCACCGCCCATTTCGGCGGCGCATATCAGTGGCCCTGCCAGAAGGATGATTCCGAGATTGGTATTGGTTGCGACCGCCAGTCGGGTCGCGCGCACGGCCTCCAGCATGCGCTGTCCGACCGGCAGACGAGGATCGGTCAGCGGCCCGGAAGAAACCTCCGCACTCATCATGAACTGGGCGGCGGACATGCCGTGTCCGTCGGCGAACAGATGGACGTTGCCCGGTTTGAGGGCTTCGATCTCCATCCTGCAGGCATCCTTGTAACTGGCCCGGAGGCGTTCGCGCGAAACCGCCATCCTACTGGCCCTCACGAATTCGCAGGCGCGGTAAAACGATAGGGCCGCGGCGCGGCGGCCGCTTCGGCACGGTCGGCCAGGAGCTTCAGCAAGGCATCGGCGATTGCCTCGGCGATATTCACGGCGACCACCGATTGCAATCCCGACCAGGCGGGCATGCTGTTCACTTCGAGTATGAACAGATTGCCGTCGTCATCCCGCACGATGTCCACGCCGGCAAAATCCGCGCCGACCGCGGCTGACGCGGCGACAGCCAGCGAGGCCAGTTCCGCCTTGCCATATTGGGAAACCTGTTCCGGCACGCCGCCCCGGTTGACGTTCGTGATCCAGTCGTCGCTGATGCGGCTCATCATCGCCACGGTCTCGCCGGCGCAGACAAAGACGCGAAAATCCCGGAAAGGCGGACCGGCACGCGACACATATTGCTGGAGGTAATAGACGCTGTTCACCTCTTCTGCGGCCGGCAGGTCCGACAGCGTGCGGATCAGCTTTATCCCGCGGCCTTGCGCTCCGAACAAGGGTTTCAGCACCAGCGGTCCCCGCGGAAGCTCTTGCGCCGCGATCTCCTCGGCGACGGCAAGTCCTTCCACGGCAAAGGTGCGTGGCGTAGGCAGGCCGGCATTTTTCAAGAGGAATGTCGTCATCGACTTGTCGACGCAGCGCTCGATCGCCTGCGCGGAATTCCACACGGGAACCGACAGTCTGCTTAACGCGTGCAGCATGCCGAGGCGCCGGGTAATCGCTTCGAACGATCCGGCGGCGATGGAACGAACGAGCACGGCGTCGGGCAGCGTGCCGCCGAAGCCGGGGATCGAAAGTCCGCTCGGGCTGCTGGTGTCGAATGCGATCGCTGCCAGCGGCACGGCTGCAACGGCGGCGCCTCTCCGACCAAGTCCTGCCGCCAGGCCGTTCGAACCAGTGTCCACTTTGTCGCTGACGATCAGGATGCGAGGGATCATGTGGCGCCTCGGGTGCGGGAACCTAAGAGGCGTGAGCGATTCCGCGCCCCAATGGCCGCGTCCGCGACGGGGCTGCACGAAATGCAGTCGTCGGGCAGGCGAATGACGGACGAATCCCTTGGCACCGCCATGCTCTAGCCGAGACTTCGTTCGAGCATTTTCAGATCACGCCGACCGGCGCGAAACGTATCGCCGGTTTCGATCGCTGTCACGATCACTTCGGCCGGGCTGAACAGCAGCGGGTCGATGGCATAGAAATCGCCCTTGAACCGCGCGAAGATCTCGGCGAAGGGTTGGCCGTAGTCCCGTGAGGCGCTGCTGGGAAGTTTTTCCGCGAGTTTGCCAGCCTCTTTCGCCGATCCTTTCACGAAGAGCTGGACGCTGCCGCCATAGATGATGGCATCGTTGGTTCGGCCCATGGCGGTCAGGAAATCCGGATGGGGGGCGGGGATCGGAGCCGTTCCGATGCCGTCGACAACGTTCTCCAGCGGGAATTTGAGATCGTTGATCTTGTGCAGGGCAACCTCGAGCGCGCGCGCAACGATCTGCACGCTGCCGGCAAGACTTTGTGTCGGCGCATAGAGGAAGGTGAGCTTTTCCATCGCCAGTCCAGTTGCCTTGCCCACTTTCTCAA
>NZ_RZPH01000440.1:0-4667 GCF_004022825.1 Mesorhizobium sp. M7A.F.Ca.CA.004.04.2.1 | reverse complement strand
GTTGAAGCCGACCTCGTAGCAGATGTCGGTGATCGAGGCCTGCTCGTCGCTCATCAGGATCTGGCAGGCAAGGTTGATGCGCAGCCGCTTCACATACTGCACCAGCGACATGCCGGTGTGACGGCGAAACGAGCGTGAGAAAGCGCCGGTCGATTGGCCGGCGATGGCGGCGAGGTCCGCCTCGTCGAACAGCTGCGTCAGGTTTTCCCTGATATAGGCGAGCGCCTTATTCATGCCGGCGGTCATGTAGCCGGAGGGATCGGGCCGGTAGCTGGCGCTGGCCAAAAGCTGGAATTCCTGGGCGCGGCTGAGCAGGCCGGCGATCATCATGAACAGCTCGATGCGGCGCACACCTTGTGCCTGCATCATCTCTTCCATCAGCGGCGCCAGCGCCTTGCTGGTGCGGCTGGAAAACAGCACGCCGCGACGTGACGCCTCGAGCAGAGCCGTGAGCCCCGCCAACTCCGGCAGCACATGCATGGCATCGCCGATGAAACTTTCGGAAAACTGAATGATGCGGCCGCGCAGCGGGATCGAACTGTCCCTGGCGATATCGCTGACCCAATTGTGCGGCAGGTTCGGCCCGGTCAGCACCAGATTGCCCGGCTCGAACTCGCCGATGAAGTCGCCGACGAAATAGCGGCCGTTGGTGAAGATCACCTGATGCAGTTCATATTCGGGATGGAAGTGCCAGCGCACCGTATGGAAGGGGTAGCCGTGCGACCACGCCTTGAAGGACTCACCGCGTCGTATCTGGACAACTTCCAGGTCCGGTTCCATGTCCGTTTCCTCCCGGGCCGGCACGGATATTTGCCGCGTTCGGCCCAATTCCCTAAACCGGCCGAATTGGTTTCGGCTCTGCATTTCAAGAGCCAAGGTACCGGCTCATGACAACAGGCGCCACCACGATTCAAGACAACGGATGATACTTTTTTAACCGGGAGGCGGCGCTCAGAAGCGCTATTCGGGCAGAACAGGTCAGTCTTGCTGACGCGTTCGCTCAATGACCAACGACAATGCCGCCCGCCCGGAAAGGAATTCCGGCGTCTCCGTGTTCGCCTGGCTTATCGCAAGACCATGGTCTTCAGGCGCTGTGCAGCGCCGCATCGTCAGTTCACCTCGTGCGCAGCGCACCACCGGCCGCCGTCGCGAGCGGCGTAACCATCTCCGGCACCAATATGTCGTGGCGGCGCGCGAAGCTGACCAGCGTGGCCCGCACCGTCTCCGGATCGATCTCGCCGACGATGCCCGCCTTGCAAGCGTTGAGTGCGACGGCATGGGCGCCGTTGCGGCCGGCGCTCGGCCAGTCCTGCAGCAGTGCGTAAGCTTCCATCACGCTGTCGATCTTCCTCGGAAAGCCCATTCCGACCAGAAGTGTGACCGGTTCCTCAAATTGCCCGTGATTCATGGCTTGTGCCTCCTCTCGATTGTTCAGGGCCTGTAGCGGGCCGAGCACCGGGAGCGCGGCCCGCCGCGAATAGGTGAATGGACTGGCCGATTTCCGTTCAGCCGCTGCCGGCGGATACCTCGGATGTTGCCGACACTTGCTGCGCGGCGAGGAACATCAGTGCCGACGCCGCGGTTCGCCGGTTCCAGCCGGCAGCTTCAGCCATGTCGAGCAGCCCTGCCAGCAGCGGCTTCAGCACGTTCCTGCATTCTGTTTCATAGGCCAGGAATTCCTTCGCCTGGTGCGTAGGAGCCGGTACGGATCCGAGGCCAGCCATTGCATCCATCTTTACCTCCACTTTCTCTTCGGATGACGCCCGCTCCCCGCCAGGGAAGCGGGCGGATGGGCCGTGACCTCAGAAGTCCATACCGGCGCCGGCGGGCATTGCCGGGGCGGCGGCTTCCTTCTTCGGCTTCTCGGCCACCATCGCCTCCGTGGTCACCAGCAGGCCGGCGACCGATGCCGCGTCCTGGAGAGCGGTGCGCACCACCTTGGCCGGGTCGATGACGCCCTGGCCGTAGAGATCGCCGAATTCGTTGGTCTGGGCGTTCCAGCCCCAGCCGAATTCGCTTTTCTCGCGCAGCTTGCCGACGATGATCGAGCCTTCGGCGCCGGCATTCTCGGCGATCTGCCGGACCGGCGTTTCGATGGCACGGCGCACGATATCGACGCCAGTCTTCTGGTCCGCATTGTCGGTCTGCACGGCATCGAGCGCCTTGGCTGCCCGCAGCAGCGCGACACCGCCGCCAGGCAGCACGCCCTCCTCGACGGCCGCGCGGGTCGCATGCAGCGCATCGTCGACGCGGTCCTTGCGCTCCTTGACCTCGACCTCGGTCGAGCCGCCGACCCGGATCACCGCAACGCCGCCGGCGAGTTTGGCCAGCCGCTCCTGCAGCTTCTCGCGGTCGTAGTCGGAGGTGGTCTCCTCGATCTGCGCCTTGATCTGCGCGACACGGCCCTGGATCTCTTCCTTGCGGCCGACACCGTCGACGATGGTGGTGTTTTCCTTCTCGATCACCACTTTCTTGGCGCGGCCCAGCATCTGCAGCGTCACATTTTCCAGCTTGATGCCGAGATCTTCCGAGATCGCGGTGCCGCCGGTGAGAATGGCGATGTCTTCCAGCATGGCCTTGCGGCGGTCGCCGAAGCCCGGCGCCTTGACGGCCGCGACCTTGAGGCCGCCGCGCAGCTTGTTGACGACCAGCGTCGCCAGCGCCTCGCCTTCCACATCCTCGGCGATGATCAAGAGCGGCTTGCCCGACTGCACCACGGCTTCAAGCACGGGCAGCATCGCTTGCAGGTTGGAGAGCTTCTTCTCGTGGATCAGCACATAAGGCTCATCGAGTTCGACGCGCATCTTGTCCTGGTTGGTGATGAAATAGGGCGAGAGATAGCCGCGGTCGAACTGCATGCCTTCCACGACTTCGAGTTCGGTCTCGGCGGTCTTGGCCTCCTCCACCGTGATGACGCCCTCATTGCCGACCTTCTCCATCGCCTCGGCGAGGAAACGGCCGATCTCGGCATCGCCATTGGCGGAGATGGTGCCTACCTGCGCGATCTCGTCGTTTCGGGTGACCTTGCGGGCATTGGTCTTCAGTTCGGCGACCACCGCATCGACCGCCTTGTCGATGCCGCGCTTCAAATCCATCGGGTTCATGCCCGAGGCAACCGCCTTGGCCCCTTCCCTGACGATCGCCTGTGCAAGCACCGTTGCGGTCGTCGTGCCGTCGCCGGCAAGGTCGTTGGTCTTGGAAGCCACTTCGCGCACCATCTGGGCGCCCATATTCTCGAACTTGTCTTCAAGCTCGATTTCCTTGGCCACGGTGACGCCGTCCTTGGTGATGCGCGGAGCGCCGAACGACTTGTCGATGACGACATTGCGCCCCTTGGGACCGAGCGTCACCTTTACCGCATTGGCAAGGATATCGACGCCGCGCAGCATCTTCTCGCGCGCTTCGGTATGGAATTTCACTTCTTTGGCAGCCATTGGATCACTCCTTTATCTAGGCAGCATTCGTTGACTGGATGGATACGAAGAAGCCGTCAGGCGGCCTTCTTCACTTCGGCGATCTCATCGATGACACCCATCACGTCGCTTTCCTTCATGATGAGCAGGTCCTCGCCGTCGAGTTTGATTTCGGTGCCGGACCATTTGCCGAACAGGATGCGGTCGCCGACCTTGACATCGAGTTCGACAAGCTTGCCGCTGTCGTCGCGCGCGCCGGGACCGACGGCGAGCACTTCACCTTCCTGCGGTTTTTCCTTTGCGGTATCGGGGATGATGATGCCGCCGGAGGTCTTCTCCTCGGCTTCAAGGCGGCGGACCAGAATACGGTCATGCAATGGACGGAACGCCATGTCGTTCTCCTCGTGGACAAACAGGTTTTTGAGGTTCCTCCGCACCGAACCGGCAATATCGGACCGGTGCGGAACGCCCCGACCCTTCGTCAGGCATCGCGGCGCATATCGAGCTAGTTTTGCCGTTTTTCGGTTTCAAGAGACCGGCGAAAAAATTTTTCCATTCGACCAGAAAGGGCGCCAACGCACTGTTATGGCGCGGCTATTTTCGGAACCCCCGAGCTTCTCGCGACGTTGTTTGAAGAGGAACCGATCGTCCCGGCATGGCATCGGGCGAGTTCAATACGGACATCGCGGGCTGGAGGCCTGAACGGAGAGAGAAGGAGAAAGACATGGCCGATACGGTCAGCAGCGAATTCCGCCTGCAAATGGAAGGTTATGGCCTGACGACGGCCGAAATCCACTATCACCTGCCCGATCATCCGAGCCTGCTTCAGCTCTATGTCTGGCAGGACTATGATCTCGCTCCGGCCTTTCCCGAACTCAAGGGCTTTCTCCAATATTGGGAGCGCGAACTCGACGGTCCGCTGCACTCGGTCCGCATTGCTCATCATCGACTCATCCAGCCTTCGGAATGGCGGGCCGTCGAGGGCATCATCACGGTCCACTAGAGGTCTTTGGGACGGACTCCGCTCCTGCTTCGCCCCCGGAGCGACGACGTTGGAGCAAGCTCTTGCCGGCCCCACGCAGCGCCAACAATCTCCGCTCCAGGATTTCCAATTTCCATGTTGTAAAACGATCCTGCCGCGCTAGCCTGAAACCAGATGCGAGGCGGGGAAGAGGAATGGAGCTTCAGCTCAACGGCAAGGTGGCGCTGGTCACCGGCTCGACGCAAGGCATCGGCCGCGCCATCGCCGAGACG
>NZ_RZPH01000043.1:0-13628 GCF_004022825.1 Mesorhizobium sp. M7A.F.Ca.CA.004.04.2.1 | reverse complement strand
GACCGGCTATGGCGGCAATGACACCTATTACGTCGACAATGCTCACGACAAGGTGGTGGAGCAGAAGGGCAGCGGCATCGATAAAGTCCTCGCCTCTGTGAGTTTCGCCCTATCGGCTGGCTCGCACATCGAACAACTCGCGACCAGCAAGGCGTCCAGCAAGGCCGCGATCGACCTGACGGGCAATGAGTTCGCTCAAACCGTCAAAGGCAACGCCGGCGCCAACAAGATCGACGGCGGCGGTGGAGCCGATACTTTGACCGGCGGCCGCGGCAGTGATGTCTTCGTTTTCAGTACCGCTCTTGGCGACGGAAATGTCGACAGGATCACTGATTTCAACAAAGCCCAGGACAAAATCCACCTCGATCATTCCATCTTTGCCGGTCTCGATCAGGGGGGCCTCTCGTCGGACGCTTTCTTTGCCGGCAAAGCCGCGCATGACAGTTCCGATCACATTGTCTACAACAGTTCGACGGGAGCTCTTTCTTTCGACAGCGACGGCGTCGGAGGCGCAAACCAGATCCATTTCGCGAGCCTCTCTCCGCATCTGTCGATTACCGCATCGTCTTTCCTGGTCACCTGAACCAGCCCAGCGAAGAAATGCTCTAAGAAGTCGGCGAGGCCCCTGGCCTCGCCGACAGATGTTCCGGATGAGTGGACCAACAGCTGACGTGCCGGTTCCGTCCTGAAGACCGGCCACGCAGGCCGAGGGCCGACTTGACGGCCCAGCGCAACCACGCGTCAAAGATTTTTTGCCATCAGCGAACCGCGGAGCTCAGGCACCGCGCCGCCGCAATTGGACACTCGAAAACCTTGGACAACCAAGGTGATGCAGACCAGCCACCCGTACCGGCTCAGGCAAGCACCGCGCTCATCCCGCAAGACACGAGTCGCATGAACGCTCCGGCAATCGCGAGGGAATCTCGCCTCGCTGGTCGCTACCCTTCCAAACATCCCTTGTGTCATTCAAACGGACGAGGACAGGCACCTGGTGTCCCCCTAGCGTGCACTCGGGCGGCATGCGCTCAGAGGTGATGAAACCGGGCCATGGCAGCATCGAGAGCCAATCGGCCATGTGCGCTTGGGAGAGGCAGATGAACCCGCACCTGGTCTGCGTGGGAGGCGAGGATCACGCCTTGAGAGTTCCCTTCCTCATCGCGCTGCGAGAGAAAGGCTTTCGCGTTACGGCGGTCTCGAGCGGTTCTCCCGTACCGTTTCTTCGGCATGACATTTCGCATCACAGGTTCTCCTTCGACCGCTTTGCAAGCGGAGGCGGGGAATGGCGCACTCTCCGAACGATGCGCCGCTTGATGCAGGAGCTTCAGCCTGACATCATCCAGAGCTTCGACACCAAGCCAAATCTGTTGACGCCCCTTTCGGTACGGGGAACTGTTCCGGTCATTCGCACCATCAACGGACTGGGGTGGACGTTCTCATCGCTGGAGCCTCGAGCCCTGGCCTTGCGCCCGGTCTATTGCGCACTGCAATGGCTTGCGTCTTCCTGGACGGCAGCGACCGTATTCCAAAATCGCGACGACCAACTGTTCTTCGAGCGCTTTCGGCTGATCGGCCGCGGAAGTTCGCGACTGATACGCAGTTCCGGAATCGATGTCGATGCGTTCGCAACGGTGCGCCATCTCGGGTCCTCAGCAACGAAGATGCGAAAGGACCTCGGCCTTCAGTCCGCCGAAGTGGTGATCTTCGTCGGCCGTTTGACGCGCCAGAAAGGCGTGGCGACCCTTCTCAATGCGATCCCTCGCATCCTGTCCGCAAGGCCCGCGGCGCGGTTTGTGCTCGTCGGCCCACGAGAATCCGAGGGCTCATTCGCAATCGACAAATCGGAGCTCGATCGGCATGCACCTCATGTGCTGGCCTTGGGTCCACGACGCGATGTCGCCGATCTCCTTGGCATGGCCGATGTATTCGCCTTTCCCACTCAGTATCGTGAGGGGGTTCCGCGTGTATTGCTGGAGGCGGGGCTGGCGGGACTGCCCATCGTGGCCTCAAGGATGCCAGGCTGCAGCGACATCGTCGAAGACGGATGGAATGGCTACCTGGTTGCGCCGCATGATGCCGATGCCCTCGCCTCGCGAACGATAGACTTGCTGTCCGACCGCGCGGCGGCCAAGGCGATGGGCGCCCGTTCTGTTGAACTTGTCCGGAGGCAATTTGCCCTGCCACTGGTGGTCGACCAGTACTGCGATCTTTACGACAACACACTCCGCGCGGGGCACATGCGACCGCTCCCTGCCGTTGGGCTTGGAGGCGGCCTCGCAAATCACCGAGGCGGGGCACATCAATGATCCGGGACGCCTTGCTCGCCCTGGGAGTTGCGATGTCTTATGCGACGCAACTGGGTGTTCCGGGATTGCCGCTCGGCTATGGCGAATTGTTCATCGCGATCTGGATCGTTCTGGCGATTGGACGAATACTCGCCGGCGGTCGTCTCCAGGTCACGCCCGCTTTTGTCCAGCTTGCGAGCTTCTGGCTGATCTTGTCGCTGGCTTTGGGAATCGGCACGATCGTCGGCTACCTGACCACCGTCCTTTACCTGACCGGGCTGGTACATGACGTTATGGCCTATGTGTTGCTGGCAAGCTTCACATGCTTGGCGGCCGCGGAGCCCGACGCCGATCGTCACCTTCGCCGCAGTGCGTGGTGGGTGATCGCCATCGCCAACGGGAGCTTCGTAATTCAGCTGGGACTGGCATTTGGGGTAGCCCACCAGTCCGGCGTCGATCCCTGGTTCTGGGACAGGTTCCGTGGCTGGTCCGAGAACCCGAACCAACTTGCGCTCTATTGCGCGCTTTTTGGCCCACTGGCTTTGCATCTTGCTACGACCACCCGCAACCCATGGGCTCGTTTGCTTGCATTCTCATGCCTGCTCCTGACCTTCTATGTCGGCCGGCTGACGAAGAGCGACACCTATCTCTACACCAGCATCCTGAGCTGCCTCATCTTTATCGGATTGCGGCTTCGTGCATGGATAGCAACGAGTGGCCGCGCCAGCATGCCCCGCATGGCGGCAATTCTGCTGTTGGCGGGTTCCTTGCCTCTAGCGCTTGCAATGACGCCGTACGCGCTCACCGAAGAGACCAGCGTCGCCAATTTTGCCAAGAACCTCACCAAAGACGAAGGCGGGGAAGGGACCATCGAAACGTTCGAACTCCGGCTCTATTTGTGGCAGGAGGCCGTGGAAAAAGGATTGAAATCCGGGTCGCTGGGACTGGGTCCTGGTCCTCACCTCGAGCGGCCGCCCGTCGCCGACCGTCAATTTCTGCAGCGACCTTTCGAAGCGCACAATACCGTTCTCGACCTTTACCTGCAGGGCGGATTGCTCGCCGTCATCGCGTTGGTCTGGATCGGGGGAGCCGCCATGTCCTTCGCCTGGCGAGGAGGATTCGACGCCCTGCTGGTGCTTGGTGTCTCGACGATAATCTTCAGCATGCCTCACCTGATCATCCGCCATCCAATCGTGTGGTTTTCGCTGGCTTTCTGCCTCGTTGCCGGAAATCCGACCGCACTTCGGCGGCAGCTTGCTGAACCGAGGGTGTCCTAATGTGTGGGATCGCGGGAATTCTATTGGCTTCCGACGCCGCGGACATAAAGCCGCTCGGAGCGATCGGGCGGATGACTGCATCGCTGCGTCACCGGGGGCCGGACGGCCAAGGGCTCTGGATCGACCGCGAAGCTGGAATCGCACTGGGCCACAGGCGGTTGGCAATTGTCGATCTGTCAGCCGCCGGGCACCAGCCGATGCATTCCGCCAGCGGTCGGTACGTGATCACCTTCAACGGTGAGATATACAATTTTCGCGATTTGCGTTGCGAACTCGAGAGTGCGGGCCAAACCTTTCAAGGCGCCAGCGACACCGAAGTGATGCTGTGCGCAATCGAGCATTGGGGGCTTGAGGCCGCCCTCAATCGCTTTGCCGGGATGTTCGTCTTCGCATTGTGGGATCTCAAGACAAGAACCCTGCATCTGGCCCGCGACAGAATGGGCAAAAAGCCCCTCTATGTCGCATCGATCCGAGATGCGCTGGTTTTCGCCTCTGAGCTGAAGGCGATCAATTGCTTTCCGGGCTTTTCTCCCGACCTTGATCTTGATGCCGCCGCGGCAATGCTTTCGACGGGATGGGTGCCGGACCATCGCTGTATCTGGCGAAGCGTGTTCAAACTGCCGCCTGGTTCTGTCCTTTCCGTCACGGCGGCGACTTTTGCCGAAGACCGCAGCGCGGACCGTCTTTCCCGATGCGTTCACCGCTGGTGGTCGCTGGCTGACGTCGCTGCCGATGGGCGACGGAACCCCGTCATCGGCACGGACGAAGACCTCATTGACGAACTGGACAACCGGCTTCGGCTGGCTGTGCGGGAACGCATGATCGCCGACGTGCCTCTGGGCGGCTTCCTGTCGGGGGGCATCGACAGCTCAGCCGTGATCGCCTTGATGCAGGCCCAATCCTGCAAGCCGGTTCGCAGCTTCACGATCTCGTTCGCAGAGGGCGGCTTTGATGAAGCTCCATATGCAGCGGCCGTTGCCCGTCATCTGGGTACCGACCACTCCGAACTTCACCTCTCGCCAAGCGCCGCACGTGACGTCATTCCCGAGTTGCCCCAGGTCTGGGATGAACCCTTCGCCGATGAATCACAAATACCGACCTTACTCGTTGCCAGGCTCGCTCGTCAGCACGTCACCGTAGCGCTGTCGGGCGACGGTGGTGACGAGTGCTTCGCAGGATACGGGCGCCACTTTATGGCGGAGCGGCTGAAACGGCACCTGCGCCTGCCCCGACAACTGCGCCGAACCTTGGCGGCAGGAGCAGGTTTTTTCGCACGCGCCGGACGTGACGATGTCGTTGGCAAACTGCCGCTCTCTGCGAGCGCGAGGCATTTTATCCGGAGCGACCGAATGGAACGCCTCGCCCGGCTGCTCACGGCATCGAATGAAGACGAATTGTTTCAGCGGCTGGCGCGGCCACAGGCTGAAAACCTGGGATATCAGCGGCCGACCGAACCAACCTACGGCTACGGCGATCCGCCGCTTGACGACCTGCTCTCCCGTCTTCTCTACGATGACATGGCGGGCTACTTGCCTGGCGACATCTTGGTGAAGCTGGACCGTGCCACCATGGCCAACAGCCTTGAGGGTCGGTGTCCTCTCCTTGACCACCGCGTTGTCGAATTCTCCTGGCGGCTGCCATCCAACATGAAAGTTCGTGATGGCGCCGGCAAATGGATCCTTCGCCAATTGCTACGCCGCTATCTCCCGCAGCACCTGATCGAGCGTCCGAAACAAGGCTTCGATGTCCCTATTGCTGGATGGCTGCGGGGTCCGCTGCGCAACTGGGCCACCGATCTTCTCGCCGACATGCGAACCGAAAGCAGTGACGTATTGGACACCGCGAAGATCGACGCCTGCTGGCGCGATCACATTGATGGCCAGAACCGCTCCCGCGAATTGTGGTCCGCGTTGATGTTCCAGGCCTGGCGGAGCAAGGCCAATCGGCAAGCACAGCAAACCGGCCCAACTCATGAACTCGACCTGGCAGGAGTGTAAGATGGTAGGTTCCGCAATCAGCCCGATCCAGCTGCCACGGGTCAATCAACTGCCAGCACCGGTTCTCGAAGGCAGAGTGCACGTGCGGTCATTGCGTGAATATGTCGAGCCGCCCACCGCGTCGCGCCAACTCTTCGTGATTTTGGCAAGGAGAAAATGGTCTATTATTGCTTTCGCTGTGTTGGGCGGCTTGTTGGCGGGGTTGCTGGGAAGCCTTCGACCAGTTCTCTATGAGTCAACAACCCAGCTTATCGTCGACGCCCCCTCGCGCGGTTCACTGCCCGTCGGCGCCCCGTCTTCGCAGGACCTCGTTGATTCAAGCATAGATGACCACATCACGATGCTATCGTCGCAAGATCACCTGCGCCGGGTCATGGCGGCACTACGCAAGACAGGTGCGGCGGAAACCGGACAGGACAATTCCGCTAGCAGGAATTCCCGGCTTGAACCGTCTGCCACCCCTCCCCCAAGGACACGCTCACTTGCCGGCGGTCTACTGGACCGGCTGTGGCCAGGGGCGGACCAGGCAGCCAACAGTCCACAAGCCGAGGATGCCTCCGAGTTGAGAGCTTTGCGGCGAGGCATGCGGGTCGGGCAGGAGCTGCGATCGAGAGTGATCTCCGTCGCTTTCGCCGATGACAGCCCCGCGCGGGCGGCGCTCGTGGCCAACACATTCGCTCAGGTTTATGTCGACACCCTAACGAAGAAAAGGCAGGCATCCGACCAGCAAGAGCTCGATGCAATCACCGCCAGTCTGCCCGGGCTGCAAAATGATCTGCAGGCAGCGGCTGACCGCCTTGAGAAATATCGGCTGAGTCACGGAGCCATCGACCAAGGCTCGGCGGACAATGCAGCCAGGGAACGGGCCGACCTCAGCCAGCAATTGTCGATGTCAAAGGCGGATCTCGCCGCCGTGGAATCTCGGCTACGGTACGTCCAGCAGCTTCGAGAGCAAGGGGCCACTCTCATCGCCCTGGCCGAAGCTATTGGCGCGCCTGAGCTTGCCGACCTTGCGGCTCGACAGGCTCTCGCGCCGGCAGACCAGGAACTCAGAGCCACGACGCAAAGCAAGATCGAACAAGGCGTCGACAAGATTGCTGCCGATGCAAACATTTTCCGTGCACAGATCGCCGCTCTCGAAAGCCGAAAGAACATCCTGGATGCGGTCATGGCCGACACCGCCAGCCGGCTTTCCGGCTTGCGGGCTCTCGAGCCGCAGGTCAGCCTGCTGACCCAGCGATATAACGAACTCCTTGGTCGACAACAGGATTTGACGCGGCGTATCGGAGTTCCCTCGGCTGGAATTTCGATCCTGTCTGCGGCTTGGCCGCCGACTATCCCGCAGACATTGCCAGCCATCTTCCTGGTTCCCCCCGGGATGATCCTATTCGCTATCCTTGGGGCGATGTACGTCACGATGCGCAATCATTTTGACCGGACTTTCCGTGGCGAGGCCGAAGCGGAAGCGGTGCTCAAGGTTCCATGTATGGGGCAGATCCCCGAAGCATGCGGAATGCATGCCAAACAACTGCGAAACCTCGTGCTGGGGGAGCGCAGGTCCGCATATAGCCGCGCCGTGACGTCGTTGCTGATCGCGGCGGCACCAAATGCGCTAAGGGCTCGTTCGTCGTACACGGCGCTTGTCACCTCCAGTATGCCGCAGGATGGCGGGACCGAGCTCGCGTGGAGCCTGGCGCTCGCCGGCACGCGACTGGGCGGTCGAGTCCTGTTGGTCGATCTTGAACGCAAGGGCGTTCAGCTCACGCTCGAGTTCCTGCACCAGTTCAGCGAGCGCAAGAACCGCCATTCCTTCGCTGACTATGTTTGCAATCGCTGCGACCTGGAAGGTGCCGTTGCCAGGCTGCATGAAATCGGGATCGACGTAATGACCGCCGCTCCGTCGGACGACCTGCTGGCGCTGCTATCGTGCGAGGATGGAGGCAAAGTGATGGCGGATCTGCACGCGACCTATCGCATCGTGATCATAAACCTGCCGTCGGCGCTGGGGCGGCCGGAAGCCAAATTTCTGCCCGGATGGGCGGACGTGGTTCTTTTCGCCATCCGGTGGAGGAAAACGCCACGCACCCTCGCTCGCGGGGTGCTGGAACTCCTTCAGGGCAACGGTTCTCTTGCGATACCTGTCGGCAGTGTCCTCACGCGCGTGAATCTGAAGAAACATGCCGGATATCGGCTCGAGGACAGCGCTGACCTCTTGCGCGAGCAAATAGCATGACGGCCACAGGCTCGTCCTTGGGCTACGAACGATCCGGGGGTGGTTCATCCAGGGAGCGGCCAGGACGATTCACGGTGCAGCCTGTCAGCAGAGCGCGTCATTCAGGTGAATGATGGCAAGGTCCGGTGTGCATCGTAGGCTCCGGCAATCCCCGATATTTGCCTCCCTCGGAAGCGCGAACCGATGGCACCAAGCGACCTTCTGAGACCCAAGACGGTTCCTGCGGCCGGCACAGCCATCATCGTTGTTCGGCCGAGCCCGATCGGCTCGATCATTCGTGCGGCAAGCGGAGTGTCGGCAATGGCGATTGTCGGCCAGCTCACCCTTCTTGCTGCAATCCCGGTTTTGGCGCGGCTCTATTCGCCGGCCGATTTCGGCGTCTTTACGATTTACCTGTCGATCGTGAATATACTCGCCGGGGTCGCGGCATTGCGCTTCGAGGCTTCGCTCTATGGGGTCAAGGGGAGCGCGCAGGCCTATGTGACGGTCAAGCTTATTCTCTTGGCTGTGTTCGTGACGACCGTCCTGGCCTTTTCGGCCGGACAGATGCTGTCGAACCTTGCTCCCGATCGCCTCGGCTCGCTCGCCTGGCTCATTCCGATTGGAATGGGAGGCGCAGGTCTGGTCGAAGCCATGAACTGCTGGAGTCTGCGTGCCGGGCTTTTGCGCGATTTTGCTCTCGGGCGCCTGATCCTGCCGGCGAGCATGGCTGCACTGCAATTGGCTTTCGGCATCGCCAACCTCGGCGGCGAAGCCATGATCCATGCGCATATTCTGAGCCAGTTCGTCTTCATCGGGCTGATCGGCTGTCGGGTGATGAGTTGGGAGGATTTGCGTGGCATCGCCTGGGCACCCTGGCGTGCGGTATTGGAAAAGGCTCGGCGGGAATACAAATTTCCTCTGTTCGATATTCCCGCAACGCTCGCGAGCATAGCAATCAACAATCTTCCAGCAGTGCTTGTCGGCGGGCTGTTCGGCACCGCATTTGCCGGATATTTGGGCGTGGCCGCGCGGCTGGTCACCGGTCCGGTGACGCTGATCGCCACACCGCTCAGCAATGTTTTTGTCGCCGAAGCAAACCGGAACAGCAATCGTGGACACCTGCTTGGTGTGGCGCGCGGGCTTCTCCTGCTGGCCGCCGCCTTTACCGCGGTGCCGATCTTGCTGCTCGGCCTCGCCGCGCCTTATGTGGTCGTTCCGCTTCTGGGCGAGCCTTGGATGCCCACTGCGGAAATCATGACCGCACTGGCGCTGATGGGCGCGGCACAGGCGTTGTCGACTCCGCTCAGCGACGTTCCCGCTCTGTTACGGCGGCAAGGAACAAGACTGGTCATCGACCTCGCACGGGCGGTTCTCGTGTTTGGCCCACTGCTCGCCGGCGCCCAGGCGGGCTGGCAGCCAGTCACCGTCATCTATTTCATGGCCGCCGGCGGCGCGTCGGGTTTCGCTCTGAAAATGGCAGCATCACTGTACCTGTTGACCCACGACCCTCAACCAGCAGGCGCTGCAACGTGCGTCCAACATGAATGTCTCGAGGAAAAAACACCATGAATTCGTCGTCGATTGACAACCTTCAAGCGGCAGTTGCGGTCACCCAGCATGACCGGGCCGATGTCTCATGGTCACGCCCTTTTATCTCGGTCGGGATACCAACCTTTCGTCGACCGGATACGATCCGCAGGGCGATCGACAGCGTCTTGGGCCAGGATTACTCCGATTGGGAGTTGGTCGTGAGCGACGACGAGGGACCGGAGGGCGAGACCTGGGCTATCGTGACCGACTACGCACGGAGCGAACCTCGCATCCGCATTATCGAAAACAGTCGAGGTCGCGGTCAGGTGGAGAACACCAACAACGCTATGCTGGCTTGCTCCGGACGATGGATCAAGTTGCTTCATGACGATGACTGGCTTGCGCCAGGTGCACTCAGGACATTCGCCGAAGTTGCCAAACAGTATCCCTCAGTCGCCTTCATGACGTCAGCCGCAAACATAATCGAGGACAAGCGAGTGCGATTTCGCCAAGTCCCCAAGGAGCAGGAACCGATCTCGCTTTATTCCAGCCAGCAGTGCCTGATGGACCTCTATCTGGTGCGTGCGACACGCTGCCTGGGGATTATTCCATCCACATTGTTGATCAACAGCGACGTCATTCGTGCCGGCTGCTTGATGCGCACGCACAAAGAGATTCCGGCCGGAGTGGATCAACTGTTCTTCGTCGATCTAGCCAGCCATGGGGACATGGTGGCGATAAGCGATCCGCTTACCTTTTACGATGCGACGAACCATCCAAGCATTACAACGTCAAAGAGTTTCCGCGAGGTCGACGAAGTGACCCTCGCCGTCAAACAGCTTAACTGGAATCTCATCAAGGACCGCAACCATCTCCCGCCTCCCGAGACATTGCTGCGGGCATTGCGGGTTGCTCGTATTCCCATGAGGTTCCACCAGCAGTCCTGGTTGACCACGTTCCTGGACGGGATTCAGATCTTCCGGCCTTCCGTCATGAAGGTGGCGGGCTGGCACGTGCTTAACCACGTGTTTGCAATCCGCCCAAGATTGGGCCGGGTGCGCACACGACGGCGGTAGGGTGAGTCTGGCGGACAAGCACGCCGGCAACAGATTGCGCGCGCACAAGCCTGTTGCGCGCGCGCATGGTACGGCCGTTACCTCACGGCAGGACGCATATGCGCCCAAGAAGAGCTACCAGTTCCGCCTGGCGCCGAGTTTCGGTCTTGGCGAACAGCGACGCCAGTTGTGACCTTATCGTGGTCCGGCTCAAGCGCCGCTTGCGGGCTATCTCCAAAGGGGCATCGCCCTGCGCCAAGCGCAGCGCGAGTTGCGTTTCGGCACTCGTCAGACCAAACATTCTTTGCAGCGTCTGGGGATTTGGCCCGGACCTGTTTTCACGATCCAGCAGCGCCACGATACTCGTCGCGTCAGGCGTTGCTATGCCCTTCTCGTTCAAAACCAAGGGCCTGTCGCCCATGCCGCGGATCACCACCCATGAAAGCGTGCCGGGAAGAAAATTCCCCGGCACGTTTGCGATCAGCCGCCTCAGAGCAACCGACACCTTGCCGGCCGTATCAGCTGCCTCGCCCTCGCGCTCCAAGGTGTTTTGAGCGGCTGAATTCCACTCCATGACCTTCCTGTCGCTGTTCAGGATCAGATAGCCACACCCGATGCGATCAAGCATTCCCACAACAGATGCAAGGCTGCTCTGCTTTGGCTCGACGGCCACGCCGTCGAACCTTTGTGGTGCTTGGTGCCAGGCGGAACCATGGCCACCCTGCGTTCTCAAGGCCGAGACGGGCTTTCCCCCGAAACCTCCATATTGGCGACCAAGAACTCCATCATCTTGCCTACCAACCAGTGCCATTTTCTTACCTCCCGCAAAACGGCAACGCCTCCCTGTCAAAAGGAGGTGCCTTCAACATGTCAGTCAGGTCGCTTGGAGAATTGCGGTCCGATCCGCCCCCGACATCGGACAAAATGCGCGCTACAATCCCAGGGAACAATCCTGCGGTCGGACTAGTCTGTACGCTTTTCGGTCTAATCTCGACGGACTAGTCAGAAGGTTATAGTTTGGCACATGCGTTTGCTTTCGCTCAATTTGCATCCGAACAGCTCAAGCAAGTTGCTGACCCACCTTGCCTCGATGTCGCTCCTGATCGCGACACTTGCGGTCGAGACGGCGCTGCCCGCCTCCATGGCATACGACATCGGCTTTTTTGAATTTGTTCCCACCATTATTGCCATCTCATATCTCGAAGATCGCCTGATTGCCCTTGCGGCAACGTTTGTGATGGTGGCCGTCGGCTTGTTGGCGCGGGATATCCTGAGCAACCCAATTAACGTCGAGGTTTGGATTAGGGCCATTCTGCTGCTGGTTGCAGGGGCGATGATCGCCCTGACTTTCCACCGGCAGAGGCAGGACTACCGCACCCTTTTGCAGGTTGCAGAGGCTAGACTCGTGGCCTTGGAGGCAACCGAAAACAGTTATCGCTGGGCATTCGAACGTGCCGCTATCGGCTTTGCCAACATGAGCGAGAACGGAGAGTTGCAACGGTCCAACAAACGTCTCTGTGAGATGACAGGGTATGTCGAGGAAGAGCTTTCGAGTCTACCGCTCAGGGCACTCGTCCACCCTGACGACAACCACACTTTGGCGGAAGCGTTGACTCGCCTCAAGGACACGACTTCTTTCGGCTCGGAGATCCGTCTCCTGAAAAAGGACGGCACGGTTTTGTGGACAAGATTGGCGCTGTCTTTGGCCGTGCCAGCCGATGCTCTCCCTCAAAGCATCTTTGTAATGATGGACGATATATCCGGAGAGCGAACCGCCCGCGAGGCACTCCGGGCTCAGAAGGAATGGTTGGACTTGGCGCTGTCGTCCAGCCGGTTGGGAACGTGGCGTATAGATTTCGAGAGCGGATCCGTGAATGGCTCAGCCGCGTTCTGGGAAATGATGGGACTGGCACCCGCGCCGAGTCGTCCATTGCAGGAATTGACCGCTGTCGTTCACCCGGCCGACTTGCCTAATCTGACGGCCCCGGGAGAGCTTGCATCAGGCGCCGACTATGATGCGGAGATCCGCATCAGGCGAGCTGGCGGGCATATCCGCTGGATCGCTCTTCGGGGCCGGGACGAATTGCGCGACGGTCGTGCACAGCGAATAGGAGTCGCCGCGGATCTCACCGATCGACGCATAACCATTCTGCTGCGGGCTGCGGCGAAGAAGCGAGAGCGGGCCATGCTTGAACAGCGCCATAGGCTCAACAATCTGTTTCCGGTGATCACGGCGCTTGTGAATATGGTCGGTGCCCCCGACAACGATATCGCCCGTTACAAGCAGATACTGATCGAAAAAATCGGCGCACTCCAGGCGACGCATCTGCTTCTTTCACGCGATGGCAGCCTGTCGGCTTCCCTCCGTGACCTCATTGCTCAGGAATTGCAGCCCTATATGGGGACGCACAACATTTCGATCAGTGGACCCGAAGTAAAAATGGCAGAGGGTTCGGCTGAGAGCTTCGCAATGATCGTTCACGAACTTACGACCAATTCCGTGAAGCATGGGGCTCTCGGCACTCCGGCAGGCCGGATCGAGGTCGCGTGGCAATTCGCAGCCCAGGAGCCCGGCGCCGACATCGTGTTTGAATGGTCGGAATCGGGAGAGCGCCGGGTCTCCACCTCGGCTCGGCGTGGTTTTGGGTCGTTGATTATTGGAGCCGACGGTGAGCCTATCGTGGGCCACTCTTCCAAGCTCGAGATGCTGGATCACGGACTAAAATATTCGGTCCGGCTGCCGCCAAAAGCAATCGGCGCTAGTTGATGTCTCTGGCGGCCCATGTCTTCAGCAAGACCGCGGCTTCCGTCCGATTTCGTGCTCCAAGCTCGCGCAGGACGGCGGCAGCATGAATCTTCGTCGTCGCTTCCGCAATTTCAAGAGAGCGGGCAATCTCTTTGTTCGAGTAACCTTCGGCCATCAACCTGAGGACTTCCTTCTGTCTGGACGTAAGCCTCCCCAGATTGTTGACGCTGATGGTCCTGTGGGGCATTTGCATGGGAGCCTCGGACGGAAGGCGTACCGACTCCTTGGACCTTTGTGAAAGAAGTGCCGGAACGTAAATGCGGCCGGCCAGGATTTCGTTCACCGCCAGGACCACCTCCTCGTCCGTTTGGGATTTTACGATATAGCCATGAAGCCCAATCGAAAGGGCAGTCAGAATCTCGGCGCGTGAATCCGTCCCTGAGACAATAGCAAACCGTGTGTCGGGATGAGCCGGTAAGACGTCGCGAAGATCATCCTGACCCGACATTCCCGGCATGTGCAGGTC
>NZ_RZPH01000439.1:0-4668 GCF_004022825.1 Mesorhizobium sp. M7A.F.Ca.CA.004.04.2.1 | reverse complement strand
CAGCTCGAGGCGGTGTTGCGGCCGTGGCGAATAACGGCACCGCTCATTTCGGAGAGGCAATGGGCGGTCGTGGTTCCCCGCAGGCCGACGATTGGAAGGCAAAGCGCTACGGCGTTTTCGTGCAGGCTAGCATCAAGTTCAACTGAGAGAGCAAGAACCGAGGAGAGCGGCGATGCCACTCCAGCTCATTACGATCATTGGATCAACAGAAGGAAGTTTTCCGAAGAGTTTTGCAAGCGTGCGCAAAGTCGCCAGACAAAGTTCTCTCGGTCCATAGTGTACGTGCCGTCACGCCCGTTCTCGACATGGTTGAATGATACGTCCCGCGCGATCGATCAAAGTCGTTTTTCATTGGTTTTCCGGAAATCGCGGGGAGCACAGCGTGCTGTGACCCTCGCCTGCTGGTTTTCTGTCAACGCGCAGATGAGGGAGAATGAGCGTACAGCAAAAATCATCAGTGCTGTCGCTTTCGCCAAAGCCCGCCGCAGCTAAACGGGGTCCCACGCCCGGTAGCGCCCCCTGCCGGTCACCTCACGGATGCCGAGTTCGGCACCAGCCCGAGCGCAGCGCGCTGGCTAATTTTCAGCTCGGCCGCGACCAGACCTGCCGACACCAGCGGCCGCGCCAGCACCAGCTCGATCAGCGCCGGCAGGCTCGAGTTTTTGCGCCGGTTCCTGAGCCGGCGCTCCATCTGGCTTTTGGCCAGCGCCTGGATGATTGCAAGGCTGAAACAGTCGATGGAACGCCCCTCCAGCGAAGCCGAACCGGACGAGGCGCGCGCGCCAGGTCCTTCGGCTGCCATCGGCACGCTGGGTTTAAGTGCTTGGGGTGACACGGCGTGATCTCCGCCGTTGGCGGGAACAGGGCAGTGCAATAGTACTGCCCTGTTCCTTTTGATCAGAGGCCAGTGCGGATTTCTTCGGCAAGCGCCCTCAACGTCGTCTCGACGTCATCGCCGTTTACCATCTTCTGCATCGCCACGGCCCATGCGTTCATGGCTTCGCCGAAGCCGACACGCGGTGTGAAAGCCAGCGCGGCTTGGTCCTGTATCTTTTTGAAGCTGTCAACGAAGTTGTTGAACTCGGGCTGCGAAGCGTACTTAGTCCAGGTGTCGTCTGCCAGGTCGACGTGCGCGGCGGATTGACGAGCTGGCCAGCAAGGGCACCCTTGAGCGCCACCTGCTTGGAGGTGGCCCACGGGATGAACAGCCAGGCCGTGCCCTTCTTTTCGGAAGCCGCGTTCATGGCGAGAGCCCAGATCCAGATGTCAGACTCCAAGCTCGTGGCGCTCGGTGCGTGCAGCGGCGGAGCGAAGGCGATCTTGCCGGATGCCGGCTTCCCCGCAACATCGTTCCAGAAGCCGAACATATTTGAGTCGATCGTCATCGCGCTGCGGCCGGACGCGAAGGAAGGAGCCGCGCACTTCTTGATCATGTCCACGTAATGTAGTCGTATCCAGCATCGGTAAGCTTCCAATCGCTCAGGTATTTGTCCAGCGGCTCCAGGGCGCCACTCGGAGCGAGGTCCTACGCGGGCTGAATGCCAGTGCCGAACACATCCCATGCTGGCGACTTCGTCGTCAGTTGGATCGTCATCTTGTTCCAGTAAGAATCGTCTGGGTAGAGTTCCGGCGTGACCTTGATGCCGGGTCAGCTTCTCGAACTCCGGAAATTGCGCAGCGAGAGCATCCGCATAGGGGTGGATGTCGTAGGCCCAAGTTATGCTGGTCCCTTCGAATTGACGCCAGTTCACGGTGTCGGCAGCGGCCGAATTAGTGAGCGATGCCGAGACGGCAAAAAACGCCAAGTCAAAAGCAAGCTGTTTGCGAAGCGACGCGCACCTGTAACGAGTACGGGGAATGAGCGACCCATGTAATCCTCCCTGGGGCATTTTGCCAATTTTTGGGTCCACTCCTCCATCCCGAGTTCGCTCATAGCCACAATAAGCGGTTTCCAACGAGCTCGCTCTGAATGCACCAGGCCAACTGGGTAAAAACGGGTAACCGGCACTAAAAGGCGTTGTAGTATCGCCACCAGAAATACTGCTCCGTGGTGCTGGCCTTTGCCTGGGGGCGCAACACGGCAACTACCCGCTCAAAACGGTTGGTCCTCTACCTCTTATTCACCGTCGCTTTCCTCGCGGCCTAACCCGGCCGGAATATCCGTTGCCAGAAAAAGGCCTCGCGGCCGGTTCGAGGCTCATCCCTCCTCCGAAGCAGCACGCTCAAGTATCGTCACAAGCCCCGAGCGCTTCGCGTTCGGCGATGTCCAAATTCCGACAATGTCGGATACAGTCAGATCTACTGGATTGCGTTTGAATGGTTTTCTCATTTGGCACAGTACATGCGGGTCATCCGCAAAACACGTGACCGACCAACAAGAGTTCGCATGATCACCTTACCACAACATACAGCCGCCGCGGAACAATCACTTGGCCCCTGATCGCCCACCCCGGCACCACAACCGGAGTCATCGATGTTCTGACAGGCTGCCCAAGGATACCTGCTGCAACAGGGCTTGCCCTGGTGACGACCACTCCGGCTCCGCCGGTTACCGACGAGGGCAAAGTGACGGATTTCCTGCTTTTCAACGGCATGGAGGTGGCTGTCATTCCCGACCACCGCGCCGGTCGTCACCCATATGGTCTGGTGCAGGATCGGCAGCGCGGAATGAGCCGCCGGGGATATCTGCATGTCTTCGAGCATCTGATGCTCAAGGCGCCTCATGACGAGCACGGCTCCGTCGCCTGGAGAGATTGAACCCAAAGGGAGATTCAGATGTCTGAAGCGAATCAGGAAAAGTTGGACGCATTCTTGGGGAAAATGGTCGGCGATCTCGGTGCGATCGCAACGGGCGCGGGAGTCCTGCTGGGGGACAGACTCGGCCTGTTCAAGGCATTGCGCGAAGGCGGCAAGATGACGGCCGCCGAACTTTCGACACGCACCGGCACCCAGGAACGCCTCGTAAGGGAATGGCTTTCCGGGCAGGCGGCGGCGGGTTACGTCGACTACGATGAAGCGAGCGACAAATTCTATCTCAACGCCGAGCAAGAGCTGGTGTTCGCTGATGAAGACAGCCCGGCCTTCATGGCAGGCGCATTCGAGTTCCTGTCCGCGCTGTGGCTCGATGAAGAAAAGGTGAGGCAGGCATTCCAGTCCGGCAAGGGCGTCGGGTGGCACGATCATAGCGCGTGTCTGTTTCGCGGTACGGAACGGTTCTTCCGTCCAGGCTACAATGCCAATCTGATCGACTCCTGGCTGCCGGCCTTGGAGGGCGTCGTCGAGAAGCTCGAACGCGGCGTGGACGTCGCGGATGTTGGATGCGGTCATGGTGCATCGACCGTGCTCATGGCACAGGCCTTCCCCAATTCGCGCTTCGTCGGCTTCGACTATCATGCCCCTTCGATTGAGCGCGCCCGCAAGGCGGCCGAGGTAGCCGGCGTCGGCGTTAACACGCGGTTCGACGTGGCGGCCGCCAAGAGCTATCCCGGAACCTATGACCTCGTCACATTCTTCGATTGCCTTCACGACATGGGCGACCCGACGGGCGCCGCCACCCATGTCCACGGATCGCTCAAGCCGGACGGCACGTGGATGATCGTCGAGCCGTTCGCGCATGATCATCTGGCGGCGAACCTCAATCCCGTCGGCCGCGTTTACTATGCCGCTTCCACTTTCGTGTGCACGCCCGCATCCGTGTCGCAGGAAGTCGGGCTCGCGCTTGGAGCCCAGGCCGGTGAGGCGAGGCTGCGCAAGGTTGTGACCGGCGGCGGCTTCAAGCGATTGCGTCGCGCCGCGGAGACACCGTTCAACATGGTGCTGGAGGCCCGCCCTTAGCGTGGCCGTCGCCAGAAATTGCAGCTCATCGCATTTGATGAAGATCACCGCCAAAAATCCGGACGCATCGGGCACATTTTCAAGGCGTCTGGGTTCACGCAGAGGTCGCTGCCGAGTTGTGTGCCAAGAGTCCCATACGTTGCGGCTCAGAAAGGACCCCACGCACGGCGACGAACATGCCCATAGCGATGGCCGCTATAATCACATATGTCCACCATGGCGCGTTCACAAAGCTGGTAAGCCACGTCGCACCGAACGCGCTTACGACAAAAACGAGAGCCTCGATAAAAAGACTGAGCCTGTACACATTCAGTCGTCTCATCCTCATACCACCCATCCAAAGACTGAGCTTGTTGCGCTACTGCGACAGAGCCTAACATATTGGAGAGTGCTCACTAGTCGACCGTGAACAATCCGAGCCCTAAGCGGCGACCGGCTTCGGCCGGATTTGAAGCAGGGCAATCAAGAGCGACAAAAACCCCTTCAGCCACCTGAGCAGGAGGGAGAAGTTGTAGCCGGCGGCGGCCAGGATGGCGTTGAGGGTGTCGCCCTGCTGGCCGGCGAGGTAGTTGCGGCCCATTCTGTGTTCGCTCTTGATGTGGCCGATGACGGGCTCGACCGCCGACCGCCGTCGCATCTGGCGCTTGATGGCTGGGGTGACGCGGCGTTTCTGGCCCGCGGTGAAGACCCTGAGCTTGTGGCTCTGCGGTGCGTTGTGGCCGCGATAGCCGGCGTCGGCGAGGATGCGGCCGATCTCGTTGCCGATGGTCTTTTCCATGTCGGGGATGACGCTTGCCAGCGTGTGGCCGTCATAGGGATTGCCGGGCAGTGCTT
>NZ_RZPH01000438.1:0-4687 GCF_004022825.1 Mesorhizobium sp. M7A.F.Ca.CA.004.04.2.1 | reverse complement strand
GCACATTGTAGATCTCGATCGGAAATCCCTTGCCGACGACACCGTCCTCGAGATCGTCGCTGATCGGTCCGTCATAGACGATGCAGCCCATGGCGCCGCGCTTCAGGACGATGGTGGCGGACGACAGCGAGCGGATCGTCTTCAAGGCGCTCAGGCAATCGTCGGCGCCCGACGCGATCATGATCTCCTCCTCGGTGCCGACGATGAGGTCGCAATCGGGCAGCACCGTCTTCAACTGCGCCGAGACCCGGTCCGATTTCACATAGCGCTCGAACCCTTCGGCATGGCCGGCAAGGCCCCACAGGTTCGGCCGGTAGTCGATGTCGAACACCACCTTGCCGCCCTTGGCCTTCATGATGCGGATCGCCTTGCGCTGCGCGGCATCGCTGTTGGGCCTGGAAAAATGCGTGCCGGTGACGACGATCGAGCGCGCCGAGGCGATGAAGGCCTCGTCGATGTCTTCCGGCGCCAGCGCCATGTCGGCGCAGTCCGAGCGATAGAAGATCATCGGCGAAACGCCTTCGTCCTCGACCGACAGCAGCACCAAGGCGGTAAGCCGCTCCTTGTCGGTCTTAAGGCCGTCGACATTGACGCCTTCACGCGTCAGCTGCTCGCGGATGAAGCGGCCCATCTGCTCGTCGCCGACGCGGGTGAGCAGTGCCGAGCGCAGGCCGAGCCTGGCCGTGCCGACCGAGATGTTGGCCGGGCAGCCGCCGACCGACTTGGCGAAGGAGGTGATGTCCTCCAGCCGCGAGCCGATCTGCTGCCCATAAAGGTCCACGGAAGCGCGACCGATAGTGATAACGTCGAGCGGCGCGTATTCAGCGTCCACGGCTTCGCTCATTGGAACCTCCCGTCGGCCTTGTTGTGTTGGGGTACACGCGCGAGCGGCAGCGTGGCGCCGGGAATATGAAATAATAATTCCAATCCATAGTCAATATGGAATGAGTGTTCCTTCCGTGAAAAGTGTCTTTTCGGCGATGGATCAGGCCTTGCGCTTGCGGCCCGTGTCGCGTCGCTTCTCGCCGACGCCGACGGTCAGCGCCATGGCCAGCGCCATTGTCGCCGACAGCGAGCGGAAGCCGGCGAAATCGGCCTCTGCAACCTCGAACCAGACCTTGGCGAACTGGGCGAGCGGCGAAAACGAGCTGTCGGTGATGGCGACGATCGGCACGCCCTGTTCCGAAATGCTGCGCGCTTCCTCGATCGTGGCCGGTGCGTAGGGCGAGAAGGAAATGGCGATGACGGCATCCGCCGGCGTGGCGAAGCCGATCATCTCGGCATTCAGCCCGGCCGCCGATTCGATCAGCTGGTTGCGGATCTTCAGCTTGCCCAGCGCATAGGCGATGTAGGACGCCACCGGATACGAGCGGCGCTTGGCCAGCACGTAGATGGTCTCGGCCTTCGCCAGCAGGGAAATGGCGTCTTCCAGATGCGCGTCGTCCAGCGTGCGCGAAATGTCGTTGAGCGAGGTGCTGGCGGCGGCGACGAAGCCGTCGAAGATCGACCGATGGCCGGCGCCGCCCTCTGCCTTGGCGCGCAGCGCCTGCAGCCTTTCGTCATAGGATGAGTTGCGCTCGCGCAGCCGTTCGCGAAACACCTGCTGCAGGCTGGTGAAACCATCGAAGCCAAGCTGCTGGGCAAATCGGATCAGGGTCGAAGGCTGCACGCCGGCCGAAGCGGCGATGCTGGCGGCGGTGCCGAAAGCGATATCGTCGGGATTGTCGAGCGCATGGGCAGCGATCTGGGCGATGCGCTTCGGCAGGCTTTCGCGCCGCTCCAGGATGGTGGTGCGCAGCGTCTCGAAATCGCGAGGTACCCGTTCGTCCATCGTCGCTCTGTCCAGGCTCATACGTGAAGCGTCCTCTGTGCATCATCATAGCGAGCCTGCGCAAGAACACCATAAAAAATGAGGCAGACATTCCATTCCAAGAGAAAATGGACTAATTCATCCACGCAGCGCTTCAAGCAGTGGAGAAACGGAAAATGGTCGGCGTCGGTCTCATCGGTACGGGTTTCATGGGCAAGTGTCATGCCATCGCATGGAGTGCCGTCAGCGCCGTCTTTCCCGACGTTGCCAAGCCACGGCTGGTCCATCTCGGCGAGGTCAATGAAGAGCTTGCCCGGCGCAAGGCGGGCGAGTTCGGGTTCGCCAAGGCGTCGGGCGACTGGCGTGCCGTCGTCAACGATCCCGAAGTCGATATCGTCTCGCTGACCACGCCCAACCAGTTCCATCCGGAAATGGCCATCGCCATCCTCGAAGCCGGCAAGCATCTGTGGTGCGAAAAGCCGATGGCGCCGAGCTTTGCCGAGGCCGAGGCGATGGCAGCGGCGGCGAGAAAGTCCGGCAAGATCGCGGCGCTCGGCTACAACTACATCCAGAGCCCGGCCATCCGCCACATCGGCGCTTTGCTGGAAGAGAAGATCATCGGCGAGGTCAACCATCTGCGCATCGAGATGGACGAGGACTTTATGGCCGACCCAGAGGCGTTGTTCTTCTGGAAGCACGAAGCCGCGTCAGGCTATGGCGCGCTCGACGATTTCGCCGTGCATCCGCTGTCGCTGGTCTCAGCCCTGTTCGGCCGCGTCGCCAGTGTCATCTGCGACATGGCCAAACCCTATGCCGATCGCAAGCTGGCCAGCGGCGGCCGCCGCGCTGTGGAGACCTACGACATAGCCAGCGTGCTGATGCATCTGGAAAGCGGCATTGCCGGCACGCTGCTGGTCAACCGCTCGGCCTGGGGCCGCAAGGGCCGCATCGCCGTCCAGATCTTCGGCTCGAAAGGGTCGATCCTGTTCGACCAGGAACGATCGAACGAATTCCAGCTCTATCTCACATCAGATCGGCCGACCGAGCAGGGCTACCGCACCATCCTGGTGGCGCCGCACCACAAGCCCTATGACCTCTTCGTGCCGGCGCCAGGCCATGGCCTCGGCTTCAACGACCTCAAGATCATCGAGTGCCACGAACTGCTGACGCGGCTTGAAGGCAGGCCGGCACGGCTCATCGAATTCGCCGAAGGGCTGGAGATCGAGCGCACGGTGCACGCGATGGCGCGCTCCTTCGAGGAAAAGCGCTGGGTGGACGTGCGGTGAGGCGGCGGCTCACCTTCTCCCCTTGCGGGAGAAGGTGGCCTCGCGAAGCGAGGTCGGATGAGGGGTGCTCCAGGGAACACCAACGTCTCACTCCGCTGGAACACCCCTCATCCGTCTCGGCGCTGCGCACCGATCCACCTTCTCCCACAAGGGGGAGAAGGGAGAATCGCGTCAGCCGCCAACCGCCGCATTGATCTCCCATCCATTCACCCAGACCTGCCGCAAGCGGTCGCCTTCGCCCTTGAACCGCAACCCCGTCGCCTGGCAATCCTCGATCCGGTCGCTGCGGAAATTGCGGATCGCCTGGCGCAGCTCGCACCAGGCGACGATGTTGGCGGTTTCGGCGTAGTAGATGAGCGCGATCGGGCGGACGAGGCGCTCGGAGGCCCGGCCCATCTCGTCGCGATATGAGAGATCGAGCTTCTCCTCGTCGCGGATGGCGCGTCGCACCAGCGCCAAGTCGATCGCGCCGGTCGAGGGCGCGGCGAATCCCCACGCATGCAGCGCATTGGCGTCGAAGGCCTGGCGCAAGGGTGGTGGCACCGCCCCGGCGATCTTGGCGCTGACGCGCTTGGCCGCCTGCTTGAGCTCGCTGTCTCCGGTGCGCTCCAGCAGCGCCAGCGACAGGACGATCGCCTCCATCTCCTCGATCGAGAACATCAGCGGCGGCAGGTCGAAGCCGGGGCGCAGGATATAGCCGATGCCGCGGCCCCCTTCGATCGGAACGCGCATCGCCTGCAGCGCTGCGATGTCGCGATAGATCGAGCGTACCGTCACTTCCAGCCGCTCGGCAATCGTCGCCGCCGTCACCGGCTGCCGCGCCAGCCGCACGATCTGGATGATCTCGAACAGGCGTGACGCCTTGCGCATTTTTTCCCCGGGTTGCGAGCCCAATTGACACAGCATTGTCAGTTGGGCTGACCTATAGGAGCGCCTATCGACTTGAAAATCAACAGGTTCCGCTGCGGTTTGGCGGAGCGAGGCGGCAGGCAACTGACATGGGCTATGCGGAAAATCTCTGGCTTTTCTTTATCCTGCTGTTCGGCATCATCGCCGTTCCGGGCATGGACATGCTCTTCGTGCTTGCCAATGCACTGACCGGCGGGCGCGACAGGGGTCTCGCCGCGACCGGCGGCATCATGGTCGGCGGCATGGTGCACACGCTGAACGGCGCCATCGGCGTCGGCCTGCTGATGCATTTCGTGCCGATCCTGTTCAAGCCGCTTCTGCTTGCCGGCGCCGCCTACATGGCCTTTATCGGCATCACGCTGATGCGCAGTTCCATCACTGTCGGTCAGGAAGGGCCTGCCGGCAGCCGGTCCGCATGGAAGGCCTTTCGCCAGGGTTTTGTGACCTGCCTGATCAACCCGAAGGCATACCTGTTCGTGCTTGCCGTCTACCCGCAGTTCCTGAAACCGGACTACGGTCCGATCTGGATGCAGGCGACGGTCATGGGGCTGCTGACCGTGGCCACCCAGGCTGCGATCTATGGCGGACTGGCGATCACGGCTGGCCGCAGCCGCAACCTTCTGATCGCCAATCCGCGGGCGACCATTTTTGCCGGCCGGGCGGCCGGACTGCTGCTCTTTGC
>NZ_RZPH01000437.1:0-4691 GCF_004022825.1 Mesorhizobium sp. M7A.F.Ca.CA.004.04.2.1 | reverse complement strand
ACGCTGATGGACGCGGCAAGGCCGGTGACCAGCGTGCCGGCGGCCGGCACGGCCGGCGCTCCCGACCAGGTGAACAGGCCGGCGGCATTGGCCATCGAGGGTGCGGTCTCGGCAAAAGCGGTGATCAGGCCACGCGCGGTCTCGTCGAGCTGGCTCTGCATGGTCGAGGCGACGCCGTCGCGCAATTGCAGCAGGCCGGCAAGCGTGCCGCTGGCGCTGGTGTTGCCGCCGGCTCCCGCCGAGATCGGCACGTTGTCGATGTAAACGGCATTGCCGGCGGCACCCGCGGTATAGCCTGCCGACGCCGCGAAGGTGACCGTGCGCGGTATCGTCTCGAACAAAGTCGTGCCGTCGCCGGTGGTGATGACCATGTCATTGTCGCCTCGCGTGAAGGTCGACACCGGGACATAGTTCGAAATCTTCTTCAAAAGCGCGTCGCGCTGGTCGAGCGCATCGGAAACGTCGGTGCCGGAACGGGTTCCGGACATGACCGCCGTGTTGGCATCCTGGAACTGGCTGAGCAGCGAGTTCAGGTCATCGACGGCGGTGGCGATCTGGCCGTCGGTCTGGGTGCGGAAATCCTGGACTGCCTTGGAGCCCTCGTTGAGCGAGCGCACGACCTGTTTGGCGGCGTCGATGACCGAGGCGCCGAGGTTCTGGTTCGACGGCGAGGTGGCGTAGAGCTGCAGCGCCTGCTGCAGGTTGGCGATCGCGGTCGAGGGCGAGGACGCATTGTCGACGCCATTGACCGCGACGCCCAGCTGATCCATGCCGCTGTAGAGCGCGTTCTGCCCGCTCCAGGCCGATAGCGCGCCGAGATTCTGGCGAAACAAAAGCTCGTTGGCTGCGCGCTGGATATCGACCGAACGCGCGCCCGGCGCCGTGCTGGTGACGACGGCCTGGCGCCGCGAATAGTCCGGATTGGAGGCGTCGGCGACGTTGCGCGAGACAACGCTTGTCTGTCGCGCGGTGTTCATAAGCGCCGACTGGGCGATACTCAATGCGGTAGACAGTGACATGCGGGTCTTTCGCGGGCGACGCCCGTCTTATCTCTTCAGGTTGACAAGGACGTCCATCAGATCGGAACCGGTCTGGAAGACTTTCGAATTGGCGGTGTAGCTGCGCTGCGCCGCGATCATGTTGGTCAGTTCTTCGGCGATGTCGACGTTGGAATTCTCGAGCGCGCCGGAGATGATGGAGCCGAGTTTGCCTTCATTGGCAAAGCCGACACGAACCGCGCCGGACTCGGTGCCCTGCGAATAGACGTTGCCGGGCAGCGCGGTGAGCTGGTCCGGGCTCTGCACGTCGGCCAGCGGAATCTTGTAGAGCGGCTTGGTCGAACCGTCCTTGTACTGTGCGTAGATGGTGCCGTCCTTGCTGATCTGGACCTTGTCGATGGTGCTCGGCGCGTTGCCGTTGACCTGGGCATCGGAAACCGTGAAGCCGGCGCCAAGCTGGGTCAGCGCAGACAGATCGATATTGAGGGTGGCGCCGTTCGGCACGGTAAATGAAACGCCGGTGGGCGTGCCGGTGAGCTTGCCGGTGGTGGTGTCGAAGGTCAGGTTGGCCGAGCCCAGCAAGCCGCCAGCGGTGTAGGGGAACGATGTTCCAGCGGTGGCCTTCGACTGATCGAAGACCGCCACCTGCCAGGTGCCGGCGCCGGTGTTGGTGAAATAGACGTCGAGCAGCTTCTTGTTGCCGAGATTGTCGTAGGCGACCATCGAGGATTTCGACGTGTATTGCGCGGTCGCAGCGTTGGCGGCGGGCAGGTTGGCGGTCGCGACCGGTGTCGCGCCGGCCGGCAGGTTGCCGGCATAGCTGCCCTCGGTGCTCGGCGTTGCGGTCATTCCCTGGTCGGAGATGACAACCGGGACCAACCCCTCGAAGCCATTGACCGTCGCTGCCGGTACGCCGTTGTCGTAGCTGTACGCCATCAGCTGGAAGCCGGCCGAGTTGACAAGTCTGCCTTGACCGTCGGGAACGAAAGCGCCGGCCCGGGTCAGGTAGGGGGTGCCGCTCGGATCCTGGACGACAAAGAAGCCATCGCCGCTGACGGCAAGGTCGGAAACCGAGGTCGTGTACTGAAGCACACCCGGATCGCTGACCGCCTGGCGGATCGTCGTGGTGACGCCGCCGGAATTGTAGGCACCGCCGGTCGACGGCATGACCAGCGTCGAGAATTCGGCGGAGGAGCGCTTGTAGCCGGTGGTGTCGGAATTGGCGATGTTGTCGGCGACCGTCGATAGGCGGTTTGCCTGGGCGTTCATGCCGGAAACGCCGGTCCGCATCATTCCGTAGAGGCTCATCGAAACGTCTCCGCTGTGTCCATGCTGCTGGCTACGAGGCTACGCATGTTTTCTTGCGCGAGGCTGGCGCGGCGCTGCATCAGAAGACGAGCCGGTAGCCGAGGAAACGCTTGGAATCGATCGGGTCGGTGCCCAGCTTCTCGCGCAGCTTCTTGCGCAGTTTGCTGATGTGGCTTTCCACCACGTTCTCCTCGACCTCTTCGTCGAAGATGCCGTAGATGGCGTTGAAAACCTGGGTCTTGGTGACACGGCGCCCGCGATTGCTCGCCAGATATTCGAGGATGCGGCGTTCACGGCGCGGCAGGGGGAGGGGCTGACCGTCGATCTCGGGGTCGCGGCCATCCATGAAGATGCGCATGGCGCCGATCTCGGTGTAGGCGACGTCTTCCTGGGCGCGGCGGCGGATGGCGGTGATGCGGGCCAGGATCTCGCGGATATGGACGGGCTTGCGAATGACGTCGTCGACGCCGCTCTCGAACAACCGGAGCGTGTTCTCCAGCGAATGCTGTTCGCTGAGCGCAATCACCGGGGCGCCGGTGCGGTCGCGGATCTGGCGCGGAGAGATGGAACCCTCGCGGCAGTCGCCGATGAGGAAGGCCCTGACCGAGCGCAGATCGGTGTCTGCGGCAGAGTTCACCCACTCACCGAATTCGCCGGACGCAAAGCCTGCACAGGCGATGCCCTCACGATCGAAAAGTGAATTGTATCCCTCTGTTACGAGCTCGCGCTCGTCAACGATCACAATCATCGGCCCCGCCTTCCGAATCAAATCATTTGCCCCGTGAAGAGAGGCGTATCCGCTGGCGGGAATCCTGAACAACCGTCATTTCTTGTAGCTAGTTTCTTGGGAGTCTGGAATCGTTTCGGTTGCATTAGCGGGCGGCCAGATGTGCTTTCGGCGGCAAGTTCTGACCAAGTCAAACCAACAATTCGGGTTGTACGGTTTGTCTATTAGTAACGGGAAATGCGCTTACGGGTTGCAGAATCCGCGGGCGTTCGCGGTCCATTTTCCAAAGCCGGTGGCGACCATGTTGGCAATGACGCGGCAGACATAGATCTTCTGCGCCGGGTCGTTGTCGGGACCGGCATGATAGCGGGCCACGGCCATAGACCAGGTCTCGTGACGGGCATGAAGGCTGGCCAGGAAGCGCGCCGCATAGTCGACGTTCTGGCGTGGGTCGAGCATGTCCTCGACGCTGCGAAAATGCGATGCGTGGTAGTGGTGATTGATCTGCATGCAGCCCAGATCGATCAGGGTCTTGCCCTCGCGCCGGGCATTGGCGAAGGCGGCAAGGGCCTCGGTCCGGCTCCTCGGAAAGACTGCTTTTCCTTCTATATTCAAGGCATTGGGTTGAAGGCTGCCCTTGTTTCCGGTCTCCGTCAGGCCAACGGCATAGAGGATGCCGGCGGGTACGCCATAACGATCCGCGGCGCGCAGGATCTCCGGCTCGCAGGGGTTGGCCGCGGCTGCGGCGGCGTTTGCCGCGCTAGATAAAGATATCGCTGCCAGCGCGCTCGCGAGCAGGCGAAGTGCCGCGGCCGTAGTCCTGCGCGTCATCGTTGCGTTTCCCTGAGGATTGCTGGCCCGGTTGCTGGCCGCCGGCTCCACCATTGCCGCTGCCCGAATTCCCCGGTTGAAAGGATGCTGGATCGCGGCCTGTCGCCGCCGCCATAGGAGCGGTTGCATCCGCCCGGGTTGTAGCGGGAACTGCTACCGAAGGTTGCAGTATCGTGACCTTGTCAACCTCGAAGCCGAGCCCCCGCAGCGACTTGACGATGGCCTCGCTGTCGGCCGACAGCCGACGATAAGCGTCGTGCGTTTCCGGCTTCAGCTCAATCGAGAGTTGTTCCCCGGAGAGGCGAAGATTGGCCGTCACCATGCCGAGTTCGGCGGGGTGGAGTTCGATCTTCAACACATGTGTCGGAACGGCAACAGAGCTGGCCAGATGGGTGGGCGTGGGTGAGGCTGAAAGCGCCTTTTGCGGCCCGGCGTCGGTGGCTATGGCGTTGATCACATTGAGGGCTGCCTGGCTGATGGGACTCTGCGGCGGTGCGGGGAAGCTCCGTTCCGACACCACGTCGATGCGCGCAGTGGGCAGGGACTGTTTTCCCGCTTCGGGACGCATCGAGGACTGGACATCCTCGATGCTCTTCATCGCATTCGCGGCGTGCTTCGACCGCACGCCGGGCACATCGGCAGCCGGCGCGTCCGGCAGCTTCTGGGCCGCCGCCGCGGCGTCGCGTTTTGTCGCGCTGGAGGCAGCGCTCGGTGACTGACCGTCAAGCGCCGTCAAAGGTCCGTCGACGATCGACGCCTGCTCCGGCTTCGACATGGTTTCGAGTGCTTCGCGTCCGCCCGCGGCTTTTGGCCGGTAGGTCTTTGGC
>NZ_RZPH01000436.1:0-4703 GCF_004022825.1 Mesorhizobium sp. M7A.F.Ca.CA.004.04.2.1 | reverse complement strand
ATCTTGAACGGCAGATGAACGCCGGCATCAGAGCCGGTTCAGTTGCATCAGGGCATTCTCCGGCGTGTTGAAGGAGACCGACCCAATGCTTGCTCGCCGCTTCACCATCGTCTGCCTGCTGGTGAGCCTGTTTGGAATGTTCTTCGCCATCCTCGTCGCCGAAGCGGGCCGTCCGGCCCGCGCCTGGGACGAAGCCAGTTCCAGAACCTGCCGCCTCGCCTGCCCCACCCATCTTCGCAACTGACCAAAGAAACCAAGACCTCGAAAGAAAAGCTGAACGCCATGAACCGCATCGCCGCCAACACTCTCAAGACCCTTCGGCTTCTGCCGCGGGCGGCGCTTATCCTGACGGTGCTGGCCGCTCCGGTTCTGGCCGTGCCGATGATGCGCACTGACGCCGGCTCGACGATCGACGCACCAGCCCTGAAGAAGTCCGGCGTCGGCTTTGTGCTCCTGGTCAGCCTGCAGCGCGGTTGAAGAAAAACGGCGCTTTGGCCGCCTTCGGTCGCGACACCCCTCCCAAGTGCCGATCCAAGTCTCTATATTGAGCCATGGAAAAGCGAATCTACCCACAAGCCATCGAATCTGTCGTCATGCCGGAGCCTTTTGGCCGGCAAAGCTTTGATAGCGCCGAAAAAGCAGTCAAGGCACTGCAGGCGCTTTACGACCGCAATACCAAATTCCTGCGCGACTCCTTTGCAGAGCTGGCGGCAGCAGGCGGCGACAATGGCAAGCGCTACCGGGCCTTTTATCCGGAGATCGGTGTCACCACCAACTCGTTCACCCAGATCGACTCGCGCCAGGCCTATGGCCATATGCCGACGCCTGGGCATTTTTCCACCACCATCACCCAGCCGGGCCTGTTCGAAAGCTACCTCGTCGAGCAGTTGCGCCTGATCATGCGCAATCATGGGGTTGCGGTCACGGTGTCGGAATCGACCACACCCATCCCGCTGCATTTCGCCTTCCTTGAAGGCACCCATGTCGACGGCGCGACGGCAGAGCGCATCAAGCGGCCGATCCGCGATCTGTTCGACGTGCCGGATCTCGACGGCACCGACGACCAGATCGCCAACGGCACCTTCGAAGTCGCCTTTGGCGAGCCGAGGCCTCTGGCGCCCTTCACGGCGCAGCGCATCGATTATTCGCTGCACCGGCTGTCGCACTATACGGCAACCACGCCGCAGCAGTTCCAGAACTTCGTGCTGTTCACCAATTATCAGTTCTACATCGACGAGTTCGTCGCCCGCGCCCGCAACCTGATGGCCAATGGCGGCGGCGGATACACGGAGTTCGTCGAGCCGGGCAATGTCATCACCAAGAGCGGGCAAAGCGCGCCCAGCGAAGGCGTTGCACCGCCGCGCCTGCCGCAGATGCCGGCCTATCACCTGAAGAAATCGGGACATGGCGGCATCACCATGGTCAATATCGGCGTCGGGCCCTCCAACGCCAAGACCATCACCGACCATATCGCGGTGCTGAGGCCGCATGCCTGGGTGATGCTCGGCCACTGCGCCGGCCTGCGCAACACCCAGGCGCTGGGCGACTATGTGCTGGCGCATGCCTATGTGCGCGAGGACCATGTGCTGGACGACGATCTTCCGGTCTGGGTGCCGATCCCGCCGCTGGCCGAAATCCAGGTGGCGTTGCAGGAAGCCGTCGCCGAAGTCACCGGCCTTTCCGGCTACGACCTAAAGCGCATCATGCGCACCGGCACCGTCGCCACCATCGACAATCGCAACTGGGAACTGCGCGACCAGCGTGGCCCGGTACAGCGTCTGTCGCAATCTCGCGCCATCGCACTCGACATGGAATCGGCGACCATCGCCGCCAATGGCTTCCGCTTTCGCGTTCCCTACGGCACGCTGCTGTGCGTTTCGGACAAACCGCTGCATGGCGAGTTGAAGCTGCCCGGCATGGCGACCGAATTCTACAAGCGCCAGGTGGCGCAGCACCTGACCATCGGCATCAGGGCGATGGAGAAGCTCGCGGAAATGCCGATGGAGCGGTTGCATTCGCGCAAGCTCAGAAGTTTTTCGGAAACGGCGTTCCAGTAGGCCGATGCCACGCACCGCGGCGGCATTTCTCATCTTGATTGGGCCGCATTTCTGCCGATAAGCAGGCGGCATGGAGAGAGCGAGCCTCGGGACATTGCTGATTTCGGTTGCATTCCTGGCAATGCTGGCCTGTTCGATCGCTCTGGTGGCCGGGTTTTTCGGAACGCTGCATCCCGCCTTCGATTCCTTCTCGCATTTCCGCGTCCACCTTGCCGTGCTGATGGCGCTTTGCGCGCTGCCGCTGCTGGCCACGACATTTCGCCTGCAGGCGGCCGTGGCACTGCTTTTTGCCGTGGCGGCCTTCGCCACCACTTCCGGGTCGCTGTCCTTCTCCCGCCTGTGGCCGGTTGAGGCCGCCTATGAAGCCAAGAACGAAGACCGCGCAATCTACAAGCTGCTGCAGATGAACCTGCGCTACGACAATCCGACGCCGAAGAAGGTGCTGTCGCTGATCGGCCGGACCAATCCCGACGTGATCACCCTCGACGAGGTATCGGCGATGTGGGCGACCGAGCTTGGCTATATCAGCAGCGCCTATCCATACCGGATCCTCTGTCCCTATCCCAACGGCATATTCGGCGTCGCGTTGCTCTCGCGGAGGCCCTTTGCCGCGGGCACCGAGGCGCGTTGCGAAAGGCGCGGCGCCATGGCGACAGCGACCGTCGACTTCGGCGGGATCGACGTCGATGTCGCGGCGATCCACCTCAGTTGGCCGTGGCCACGCGAGCAGTACTGGCAGATCGGCGAGTTGACGGAGCCGCTTTCCGCGCTCGGCGAGACGGCCATCATGGCGGGCGACTGCAATGCCGCGCCATGGAGTGCCGCCGTGCGGCGGGTCGCGGCGCTTGGCGGGCTGACCGTGATGCCGTCCGCCGGCCCGACCTGGATCCACATCAAGCTGCCGGACTTCCTGCGGCGCTTCGCCGGCCTGCCGATCGACCAGGTTTTCAGCAAGGGCGGCGTGACCATCCATTCCGCGACACGGCTGGAAGACACCGGCTCGGATCACCTTCCGGTCATGGTGGAGTTCTCACTCAGGCTGAACCAGCAAAAGCCGCTCGACGAACATGAAACCGCGACCGCGGCCATAAGCCAGACCGGCAAGACGCCAGGCTGAAGGATCAGGGCCTGACCAAAGCGATGACGAGATGCTGGACATGGCCGCCATCGCGATGCTCGCGCGCATCGAAAGCGAGCTGCTTGGCCTCATATGCGGCATTGGTGGCCTTGATACGTCGCTGTGCCTCGCGACGTGTTTTGTAGCAGAACCGGTCGTCGGCAATCCTGAGGCCGGAGATCGATCTTTCCGTGGCCCGCATCATCTCCCTGGCGATGCGGCCATGGGTTTCCTCATGGGCGCGGACGCCGGCGAAGAACCGCGTCCATCGCTTCCGGAGCGTCGGCGTGGTGGCCGAGGCGACACGCGGAAACGTATAAAAGAGATTGAGCGTGCCGTTGGCGCGCCGCAAGCGGCAAACGCCATTGTCCTGGCTGGTGTCAAGGTCCCAATCCACTGCGTAGCCGGTCAACGCGATGGCGTGCGTCATGAAGCCGTGCTTCGGCCCCTTGCGGTCCATAGCCTGCATCAGCGCCAGCCCCGTGTTCCCGGTGATGTCGTAGGTCCGCGTCTTGACCACCACCCTGGTGCCGGCCGAGGCCGCCGAAGCCAAACCGAACAGCGCAGCGATCGCCACAAGGCATGCCAGAACCGCCAGGCGCATTGGCCATCTCCTTATCGTCAAGGAATGGAACCATAAGCGCGCGGCAGTTTCAACAGTCCTAATGTTTCACTTGCCACGGGAGACCCGAGCCGTCGTCGGGGCTTTGCACGCTGTGGCCGGCGCGAGCCTACATGCCCTGGTAGACCGGGCCTTCTCCGCCTTGCGGCGGCACCCAGTTGATGTTCTGGTTCGGGTCCTTGATGTCGCATGTCTTGCAGTGGACGCAGTTCTGCGCGTTGATGACGAAGCGCACATCCTTGGCCGTGGGATCGGCGGCGGCATTGCCGTCCTTGTCGACCCACTCGTAAACCCCGGCCGGACAGTAACGCGTCGAGGGGCCCGCAAAGACATCGTGCTCGGACCGCTTCTGCAGTTCCATGTCGCCGACAAGCAGGTGGACCGGCTCGTTTTCCTCGTGATTGGTGTTGGACAGGAACACCGAGGACAGCCTGTCGAAGGTCAGCACGCCATCGGGCTTCGGATAGGCGATCTTCTTGTGCCGGGCGGCAGGCTCGAGCGTCGCATAGTCGGCCTTGCCATGCTTCAGCGTGCCGAAGGGCGAGACACCGAACAGCGTGTTCAGCCACATGTCGAGGCCGCCGAGGCCGACACCGACGATCGTGCCGAAGCGCGACCACAGCGGCTTGACGTTGCGCACCTTCTTCAAATCCTTGCCGATGTCGGTCGCGCGCCAGGCTTCCTCGTAGGAAGCGAGTTCGTCGTTGGCGCGCCCGGCACCGATCGCCTCTGCGACATGCTCGGCCGCCAGCATGCCGGACAGCACGGCATTGTGCGAGCCCTTGATGCGCGGCACGTTGACGAAGCCCGCCGCACATCCCATTAGCGCACCACCGGGGAAGGAGAGTTTCGGCACTGACTGCCAGCCGCCCTCGGTGATGGCGCGCGCGCCATCACCGAGGGCGGC
>NZ_RZPH01000435.1:0-4712 GCF_004022825.1 Mesorhizobium sp. M7A.F.Ca.CA.004.04.2.1 | reverse complement strand
GACTGCTGCCGCGCTCATCCAGCTTGCGGCGATGGTGCTCGATCCCGTCGGGGCGCCGCGCTTTGCCGATCTGGCGGGCAGGGCAGGCTGTGCGCAGGCGATGACCGGCCTGTTGCTGCTGTTGCCGCTGCATCGCCGGCGCGGACAGTGTTTTGTCCCGGCCGATATTTTGGCGGCGGCGGGATCGTCGCCGGAAGAATTCATTGCTGGTGATGGCGGACCCGGCGCCAAACGCGCGGTGGCGGCGATGATGGCGCTGGCACGGGAACATCTTTCCGCCTTCGAGCAAGGCGCACCGACCTTGCCTGTCTCGCTGCGTCCGGCATTCCTGCCGCTCGCCCTGTCACGTGCCTACCTCGGCAAGATGGAGAATGGTTCGCCGCTCGAAGGCGTGGCGCGGCTGTCGGCCTTGCGCCGGCATTGGCTGCTGCTGCGTCGCGCGAGCAAGGGCTGGCCTGCGCTTTGACGTAAACGTCAATCGTGTTAAGACGTCCCCGCGCCAAACTGTTGCCGAAGACAACAGGCCGGCCCGGAGGAGATGAATGAGCTTACCCATATTGGTGGCGATCGTTACCTTCGGCATCGCGCTGTCGGTTGCGGCGGTGCATTTCACCGGCGGCAGCAAGATAGCGACGCTCAGCAGTGCCAATCGCGCGGTGAGCCGATTCGCTGAGGATTTTCCCGACGAGATCGCGACGGTAGTCCGCCTGACAGCGGATGCCAGGACTGCGTTTCTGGATATCGGGCGAGGGCGCATCGGCATCGTTCACGGCATCGGCGATTGCTTCTTGACCCGCATCGTCACACCTCAAGATGTCATGGTTTTGAACGCCGGAGGGGCGAACACGGTTTCGCTGCGGCTCGCCGAATTCACTTGGAAGGGCGGCCGCTTCCGCTTTGCCAGCTCAACGGATGCGCAGGGCCTGCTGAAAGCGCTTGAGCAGCAACGTTCGAATTCCACTGGGGCGGCCGCATGATGGACAGCTACAATTTCCCGCAAGTCACCCAACTGGCCATTCCGATCTTCGTGGTCGCGATCCTGATCGAGCTTTGGCTGGTGCGCACCGGCCGCGCCAAGGGTTCGTTCGAAACGCGCGACACCTTGACCAGCCTGATGATGGGCACCGGCAATGTCGTTGCCGGGCTGCTGCTTGGCGTCGTGTCCTACTGGGCGTTGCTGTGGCTCTGGCAGTTCCGCATCTTCAATCTCGGCCTGTCGGTCTGGGTGTTCCTGGCCGCCTTCCTGCTCGATGATTTGCGCTACTACGTCTATCACCGTATCGCGCACCGGGTGCGCTGGGTGTGGGCCGAACACGTCAACCATCATTCCAGCCAGCACTACAATTTATCGACGGCGCTGCGGCAAAACTGGACCGGCCTGTTCACCTTCATGTTCGTTTTGCAGGCGCCGCTGGTGCTGCTTGGCTTCCATCCGGCGGTGATTGCCTTCACCTTCGGCTTCAACCTCGTCTGGCAGTTCTGGATCCACACCGAGACGATCGGCAAGATGTGGGGCTGGTTCGAGTTCGTCTTCAACACGCCCTCACACCACCGCGTCCACCACGCCACCAATCCGCGCTATCTCGACGCCAATTATGCCGGCACGCTGATCATCTGGGACCGCATGTTCGGCACCTTCGTCGGAGAGTTGGAAGAAGACCGGCCGCGCTATGGCATCGTCAGGAACCTCGGCACCTTCAATCCACTGAAAGTGGCGTTCCATGAATGGATCGGCATGTTCAGGGATGCGTTTGTGCCAAGGCTGACGGTGCGCGACCGCATCAACTACTTGATCAAGCCGCCAGGGTGGAGCCATGACGGCTCGCGCGAGACTTCGGAGAGTTTGAAGGCTGCCTATGTCAGGCGAAATCCTGCTGAGGCGGGGAAGCCGGGATTGCCAAGCGTGGGTGGCGAGCCCGCCGAGTAGAACTTCTTATGTCAGGAGGGTCCGTCGTCATCGCTGTCGTACGCCAATTGCGCGATTCGTTCCGTCACTTGCGCGATGGCGTGATCCAGCGGAACAGCGGGACGCGTATCTTCGATCGAAGCCTTTATCTTGGCCCGGATCGCGGCTAGGCGCTCGGCATGCTCCTCTTCCTCGCGCTGGAAGGCCCGGAGCGCCGCGCGGATGACTTCGCTCGCCGAGCCGAAAGAGCCGTCTTCGACTTTTTGGCGGATAAGGCGGGCCATTGCTGGCGTGACTGTGACAGAAAGTTTCTCGGCGAATTCCATGGAACGGCTCCCATTGGACCGCAAGTAGGATTGTATCCTGCTTCATCCGTGCGGCCAACGATGAGGTCCTAGCGCCTGGGTTTCGCCCGGCCGGCTTCCGAACCATCCGGCATGGTGGCGCTAATGCGCCGAGTTGTGCCGAAATGCCGGCCGAATTCACGGCCCCCCAAATCTGTAAAATTGGCTTCGAACTCAACCAGCGCGTCGACGATAGCCGGCGCCTCCGAGCTGGGAGCCTCCTGCGTGAATCGTGCACTGAGGTAGACGCCATGAGGATGTGAGGGATCCAGACGGGTTTGGATCGCCCAGAAGGATGACAGCGAATAGATCGCTTTCATGAAATCCAGAATTAGCCGGTCATTGTAGGGACCTTCGACAGGCTGAACGGCAATGATTCTCTTCAAGCTTCGATCGCGGTTCTCATTGTAATTTTCATTTTCGTACAGCCAACCTTGGCCCCCGTGAGGCTGACCTATTAGCGCCTCGATAGCGGGTATATGAACTTCGCGCAGCTTCCGCAGGTTGGTGCATCTGACATAGATGCTCCAGCAAATTTCGTAGTCGCCGGCGAAAGGTTCGCCACTCGGCGGCAGGTCCGACGGCAGAAGCTGGTGCAGCTCGGAGTGCTTGGCCATGGACTACTCGGCGGCTTGCGCTTGTGCCGGCAGCCCTAGCCATTCTCGGCAATCAGCCTGCGCACGCGACGTGATCGCATGGCGCTTGGCAACGGTCTTGTCCTTGCCGCGCATGCGTTTGCCTTCGGTCTTCGGCGCCTCCACCGGCGGGAACAGGCCGAAATTGACGTTCATCGGCTGGAAGGAGCGCTTTCCCGGTTCGTCATCGGAGACGATGTGGCCGCCGGTGATGTGGTTGAGCAGGGCGCCGAAGGCCGTGGTCAGCGGCGGCAGGGACGGTGAGTGGCCGAGACGCTCGGCTGCGGCGAAGCGGCCGGCAAGCAGACCGATCGCGGCACTTTCGACATAGCCTTCGCACCCGGTGATCTGGCCGGCGAAACGCAGGCCGGGCCGCGACTTCAGTTGCAGCGAAGCGTCGAGCAAGGTCGGCGAGTTGATGTAGGTGTTGCGGTGCAGGCCGCCGAGGCGGGCGAAATCGGCGTTTTCGAGACCCGGAATGGTGCGGAACACCCGCACCTGCTCGGCATGCTTCAACTTGGTCTGGAAACCGACCATGTTGTAGAGCGTGCCCAGCGCATTGTCCTGCCGCAGCTGCACCACGGCATAGGCCTTTACGGTCGGATTGTGCGCGTTGGTCAGCCCCATCGGTTTCATCGGCCCGTAGCGCAGCGTCTCGACGCCGCGCTCGGCCATGATCTCGATCGGCAGGCAGCCGTCGAAATAGGGCGTGCCTTCCCATTGCTTGAATTCGGTTTTCTGGCCGTCGACCAGCGCTTGCACGAAGGCAAGGTACTGGTCCTTGTCCATAGGACAATTGATGTAGTCCTTGCCGGTGCCGCCTGGCCCGACCTTGTCGTAGCGCGACTGGAACCAGCAGGTATCCATGTCGATCGTGTCGAAATGGACGATTGGCGCGATGGCGTCGAAGAAGGCGAGCGCATCGGCGCCGGTCGCTTCCGCGATCGACTGGGCAAGCCCGGGGGCGGTCAATGGGCCCGTGGCGACGATCGCCTGGTCCCAATCCGCCGGCGGCAGACCAGGCACTTCCTCGCGCTGGATGGTGATCAGCGGGTGTGCTTCGAGCTTTTTCGTCACTGCGTCGGCGAACCCGTCGCGATCGACGGCCAGCGCGCCGCCGGCCGGAACCTGGTTGGCGTCGCCGGCGCTCATGATCAACGAGCCGGCCAGCCGCATTTCGGCATGCAACAGGCCGACTGCGTTGTTGTCGGCATCGTCGGAGCGGAAGGAATTGGAACAGACGAGCTCGGCCAGGCTGTCGGTCTTGTGTGCATCGGTGCCGCGAACGGGCCGCATTTCATGCAGGATGACCGGAACGCCGGCCTGCGCTGCCTGCCAGGCGGCTTCGGAACCGGCGAGGCCGCCGCCGATGATATGGATGGGGTTTTTGCTCATGAGCGCCGGAATAATCGCTTGGTGCGGCGATTGCAATTGCCGTGCGCGGTGCGGGGCAAACAGCTGCTGATGGGAGCGCCTCCTGAAAACGACAACACCCGCCGGGGGAGGAGGTCCGGCGGGTGTCGTTTTTGGGGTCGACCCTCGGGAGGAGGTGAAGGCCGACCATATTCGTCATCGCCGGGGAGGAGGTCGGCTTTGACGAAATTCCTTTCGCCATTTTTAAAAGGGGCGAAACCTCTGGAGCAAATTCGTTTTACTCCGGGGAAACAGCGCCCGCCGCGGGAGGAGGTGCAGCGGGCGCCGTTTTTGTGGCCAACCCTCGGGAGGAGGTGAGGGTCGGGCCTATTCGTCATCGCCGGGGAGGAGGTCGGCTTTGACGAAAACTCTTTCGCCGTTTGAAAGGGGCGAAACCTTTTGGGGCAAAATTCC
>NZ_RZPH01000434.1:0-4725 GCF_004022825.1 Mesorhizobium sp. M7A.F.Ca.CA.004.04.2.1 | reverse complement strand
GAATACGCGTCCCTCACCGTACCGCTGGTCATCAGCTTCGCCGAACCCTTCGCCATCGGCCTCGGCAAGGCGCCCGGCGACAATGACCGCTTCGCCAGTTTCGCCGCCGGCCTCTTTGCCGGACCGGTGCTGATCGAATCATTCGGCGGCGCCTGCTGCGTCCAGGTCAACTTCACGCCGCTTGGCGCACGCCGTTTCTTCCGCCTGCCGATGAGCGAACTGGCCGACAGCATGGTCGTCCTCGACGACGTGCTTGGCGCGCAAGGCTTGGCGCTGCGTGAAAAGCTTGGCAACGCGCCGGACTGGACGGCGCGTTTCGACATGGCCGAAGCCTTCGTCACCGCCCGTCTCGAGAATGCCGCCGAGACGCCGCTTGAAATCGCCTGGGCCTATGACCGCATCATCGCATCCGGCGGCCGGACCCGCATTGGATCAATCGCCGAAAGGCTGGGCTGGAGCCGCAAGCATCTCGCCGGCAGTTTTTCCAACGCCATCGGCATCGGCCCCAAGACGCTGTCGCGCATTGTCCGCTTCAACCGCGCGCTCGGCCTGTCGAGACAACAGACCGTCGACTGGGCCGGCATCGCCGCCGATTGCGGCTATGCCGACCAGGCGCATCTGGTGCGCGAGTTTCGCGACCTCGCCGGCGAAACGCCGACCGCGCTCTCTGTCAGGTAACATTTCTTCAAGACGCCGGAACGGTCTTTGAGCAGGGTGGGTTATCGACCAACCCAAATGAAGGAGGTTCCCATGCCAACCACCACTGAAGCGCCCCGCCTCTACCCCGCTTTGCGCTACAAGAACGCGGCAAGAATGATCGATTGGCTGGGCGAGGCTTTCGGCTTCAGCGTCCGTGCCCGCTATGGCGAAGGCGATGTCGTGCACCATGCCGAACTGGTCTTCGGCTCCTCGATGATCATGCTGGGCACGGTGCGCGACGACGACTACGGCAAGATGGTCGGCGAACCCGGCTCAGGCGGCGGCAAGTCGATCTACATTGCCGTCTACGATGCCGATGCCGCCTATGCCAAGGCCAGGAACGCCGGCGCCACGATCATCCAGGAATTAACCAACCGCGACTATGGCAGCCGCGAGTTCATCTGCCGCGACCCGGAAGGCAACGTCTGGTCCTTCGGCACCTACTGGCCGAAGGCGGGCGAAAAGGCCTGAGCCAACCTCGGGCGCTCTGCGAATTACCGAGCCAGCGCAAAGATCGCGTCGCAGTCGAGATGGGTCTCCAGCTCGGCTGCGACCTCGTCCAGCGCCCGCTCGACCTCGGCCCGGTAGTCGATGCCGCCGCCTTTGATGCCGAGGCTTTCGAGGAATCTCCCGCGAAAGCCGTCGGCGCCAAACAGGCCGTGCATATAGGTGCCGATCACCTTGCCGTCGGCCGACACCGCCCCGTCCTCGACACCATTGATGACAGCGGAAGGCCGCAGCGTATCCGGTCCGATGGTGCGGCCGAGGTGGATTTCGTAGCCTTCGAGCGGCAAGTCGAACGGCACCGAACGGGCGCTGACGTTGCGCACCGTCTTTTCCGGTTCCATCACCGTTTCGACGTCGAGGAGGCCGAGCCCTTCGGCTTCGATGACGCTGCCTTCGATGCCGTCAGGGTCGCGCACTGTGCGGCCGAGCATCTGGAAGCCGCCGCAGATACCAACGACATGGCCGCCGCGCTTGCGATGGGCCAGCAAGTCGCGATCCCATCCGTTCTCGCGGAACTTCAGCAGATCGCCGATCGTCGACTTGGAGCCTGGAATGACCACCAGCCCGGCATCGGCAGGCAATGGCTTTCCGGGCGGCACGAACACCACCTCGACCTGCGGTTCGGCCTTGAGCGGGTCGAGATCGTCGAAATTGGCGATGCGGCCAAGCACCGGCACGGCCACCTTCAGCGCGCGCGTTTCGCCAGACGCCAGCCGTTCCAGCACCACCGAATCTTCCGAAGGCAAGCGTGCCGCCGCCTTCAACCACGGAACGACGCCGAAACAGCGCCAGCCCGTGAATTTCTCGATCGACCTGATACCGTCGTCGAACAGCGAAACGTCGCCGCGAAACTTGTTGATGAGATAGCCGACGATCATCCGTCGGTCCTCTTCCGGCAGGATCAGATGCGTGCCGGCGACCGAGGCGATGACGCCGCCGCGATCGATGTCGCCGACCAGCACCACCGGCACGTCGGCGCGCGTGGCAAAGCCCATATTGGCGATGTCGCGGCTGCGAAGGTTGATCTCGGCCGGCGAGCCGGCGCCCTCGACGATGACCAGATCGGCGCCCTCGCCGATCTTGCCCCAGGAGTCCAGCACGGCGTCCATCAGCCGGCCCTTCATCGCCTGGTAGTCGCGCGCCCGCGCCTCGCCAAACACCTTGCCCTGCACGATGACCTGCGCGCCGACATCGGTCTGCGGCTTGAGCAGCACCGGGTTCATATGGACCGAGGGTGCCACACCGCAAGCGATCGCCTGCAGCCATTGCGCGCGGCCGATCTCGCCGCCGCCGGCTTTGTTGTCGCCCGGAATGTCGGCGACGGCGGCATTGTTCGACATGTTCTGCGGCTTGAATGGCCGCACCTTCAGCCCACGCTTTTTTGCCGCGCGGCAGAGGCCGGCGACCAGCACCGTCTTGCCGACATCCGAACCCGTGCCCTGCAGCATGATCGCTCTGGCCATCAGCCCCTGCCCTGCGCCACGGTTCCGGCAATATCGGATTTCTGCGCCAGTGGCCCGCCGCGCCAGATGTAGAGCGCCAGCAGTGGGTCTTTGCCGGTGCGCATGGCGTGATTGACGTTGGACGCGTGGTGGACGACCTCGCCGGCCGTGCGCATGCAAAAGCCGCTCTCGCCCATGCGCCACTCGGCGCCGCCGGTCAGCGGAATGTAGATTTCCTCGGCGACGTGGTGGTGGTCGGGATAGACGATATCGGGTCCAAGGATCAGCAGGCCGGCAGCGACCTCGTCATTGGCGAAGTGGCCTCGGGTGCCGAACACTTCCAGCCAGCCGTAATTGTCGATGAACTCTTTTCCAAAGTCCGCCTCGCCATAGGTCTGCCCCCAGCGGAAATCATTCCGATGCTCGGCAAGCAGTTGCAACAGCGGCTTGGCATCTGGCGGCGCCAGTTCGGCGGCGCGATCGAGATGGCTCAGGCAGGCGAGCGGATGCGGCTCCAGCGTGCGAGCCGGCATGTCCCAGCCGATCCGGGCCACGGCATCGCGCACCAGGGCGTGATCGACTGACGCAAGGTATGCGTGGAACTGTCCCAGCAGTTCATCGAATTTTGTCGTCACATCGTGCTCCGGGCATGCATTGGTGCACAGCCGCTCCGCGAAGGGTCGGGTTGCGCGGCGGCATCATTGGTCTAGATTGGTGCGCGCGCAAAGCCAAAAACGACAGGCCAACAGGTCGAAGATTAGGGAGCACGCCATGGACGCTGCGGTCGATGCGAGCACCAACCAGTTCGAACTCAACGAGGAGCAGCGCGCCATCCAGGAGATGGCGCAGGCCTTCGCCGCCGACCGCGTCGCGCCGAATGCGCTCGACTGGGACCGCAACAAGCATTTCCCGGCCGACGTGATCCGCGAGACCGGGCCGCTCGGCCTCGGCGGCATCTATATCAGGGACGATGTCGGCGGCTCGGCACTTGGCCGGCTCGACGCCGTGCTGATCTTCGAGGCGCTTTCGCACGCCGATCCGGCCTTTTCGTCCTTCATCTCGATCCACAACATGGTGGCGTCGATGATCGACCGTTTCGGCAATGACGAGCAGCGTCAGCGCTTCCTGCCGAAACTCACCTCGATGGAATGGCTGGCCAGCTATTGCCTGACCGAGCCCGGCTCCGGCTCCGATGCCGCGGCCCTGAAAACGCGCGCGGTCAAGAGCGGCGGCGACTATGTCCTGAACGGCACCAAGCAGTTCATCTCCGGCGCCGGCGACAGCGATGTCTATGCCGTCATGGTGCGCACCGGCACTGAGGGGCCGAAAGGCATTTCCACCATCGTCGTGCCCAGAGATGCGCCAGGCCTCTCCTTCGGCGCCAACGAGCACAAGATGGGCTGGCATATGCAGTCGACCCGCCAGGTCATCTTCGAGGATTGCAAGGTGCCGGCGGAGAACCTTTTGTCCGGCGAAGGTGCGGGTTTCGGCATCGCCATGGCCGGGCTCGACGGCGGCCGTCTGAACATCGCCGCTTGTTCGCTGGGCGGCGCGCAGTCGGCGCTCGACAAGGCGCTTTCCTACACCGCCGAGCGCAAGGCCTTCGGCTCGAAGATCAACCAGTTCCAGGCGCTGCAGTTCAGGCTGGCCGACATGGAGACCGAACTGCAGGCGGCGCGTATTTTCCTCTATGCTGCCGCCGCGAAGCTCGACCGCAAGGCGCCGGACGCCGGCAAATGGTCGGCGATGGCCAAGCGCTTCGTCACCGATACCGGCTTCAATGTCGCCAACGACGCACTGCAGCTGCTCGGCGGCTATGGCTACCTGCACGACTACGGCATCGAGAAGCTGGTGCGGGACCTGCGCGTGCACCAGATCCTCGAAGGCACCAACGAGATCATGCGCGTCATCATCGCGCGAGCATTAATTGGAAGGCAGTAGGCAGTAGGCAGTAGGCAGTAGGCAGTAGGCAGTGAGATGACCGGCAAGATCAATTCCTACAAGGATCTTATCGTGTGGCAGCAGGGGATGGATCTGGCTGTCGCCACCTATTCTTTGACCAAGGCATGGCCAAAAG
>NZ_RZPH01000433.1:0-4747 GCF_004022825.1 Mesorhizobium sp. M7A.F.Ca.CA.004.04.2.1 | reverse complement strand
GGCCGAGGCCGGTCACATCGATGCCTGGGTGATTGTAGAAATTCTTGTCTTCGGCCGACAGGAAGGCCGCCTTGACGCGGTCCGGTATGGCCTGGATCGGCAAATACAGGCGCCGTTCGCGCGCGTATTCGGCCATCAGCGCGCCGTCCGACGCATGGATGCGGGTGGTCACCGGCGGCTCGTATTTGGCCAGCACCTCGTAGTCGGGCAGATCTTTCGACAAATGGCCGATGTAGATCGCAACGCCCGCCGCGACCAAAAGGGCCAGCGTCGTGCCGATGCCGAAAAAATAGCCAATGAGACGAATCATACCCGCTCCAGTCCTTGGTTCGGGAATTTCCTAAACGAAGCCGCCTTTCGCGCAAGCTTTCGAGCCGGTCCCAATCCGTAATCGAAAACCCTTGTCGCCGCCATGTGGACAAAATACGGCAATGCCTGATTTCGCGGTCGCGAGCAGGAAATAAAAAGCATTGGGTGTTGTCGTCGCGCAACGCCGCCTCTGGTTGCAGGCGCCGCCGGTCATGTCAACCTCCGGTTCCCGGTCCGGCCTTGGCCGACGCGAACAGCGCGACGGCGTTGGTTATACTCTGGGCCGCCTTGCCGCGCCAGTCGGCGTTGAGCAACTGCGCCTCGTCCTTGGCGTTCGAGAGATAACCGAGTTCGACCAGCACCGACGGCACGTCGGGTGCCTTGAGCACCTTGAAGCCCGCCGAACGCTGCGGATTGTTGATGAGGCCGACGCTGGTCGACAACTGGCCAACCAGCGTGTGGGCGAAACTCATCGAGAAATTGTGCGTTTCGCGGCGGATCAGGTCGATCAGGATGTCGGTGACTTCCTTGTTGTCGTTCTTGATTTCCATGCCGGCGAACTGATCGGAGAGGTTTTCTCGGTCGGCAAGCGCCTGCGCCTCGGGGTCCGAAGCCTTGTCGGAGACGGTGTAGACGGTGGCGCCGCGAATGCCCTTGACGCTGATCGTGTCGGCATGGATCGAAATAAGCAGGTCGGCCTCATGCTGACGGGCGATGCGCACGCGGTCATCAAGACGCAGGAATTCGTCTGTGTCGCGCGTCATGAACACATCATAATTGCCAACGGCTGCGAGTTTGTCGCGCAGCTCCGTGGCGAAGGCCAGCGTGACATTCTTCTCGATGGTGCCGTTCAGGCCCTCGGCACCGCCGTCGATGCCGCCATGGCCGGGATCGATGACGACGGTGAACCGATGACCCGGATTGGAAACCGGTCCGGTGCCGACCCGCCCTCCCTTGTCGGTCGAAACGGTCGATCCGGTGGTCAGCGCCTGATTGGCCAGCGCCACATCGAACTCGCGCTCGGATGCCGCCGACATGTCGATGGCAATGCGGTAGCCGGTTCCGTCCTCGTTCTTGAGCACGTCGAGCTTGTCGACGGCAAAGGGACCCTTGCCGGTGAGGATCAGCCGCGAAACGCCCTCGCTAAGCGCGCCCAGACGCACGCCCTTGACCAGGCCCCGCGCCTTCAAATCCTTGGCATCAACGGCGAATCTCGTATTCGCGAGATCGATGACAAGACGGTTGGGACCGCGCAGCAGGAACCATTTGATATCGGGTTCGCGATCGAAGTCCATGACGATGCGCATCTTGGTGGCATCGCCGGCCATCTTGTAACCTTTTGCCACGAGCGGAGCGTCGGCGGCATTGGCTTTTGAGGACAAGGCAGATGAGACCGCCAGCAGCAGCAAGAGGCAGAAAGCGGCCAGGATCCGGCCGCAGACACGACATCCCTTGTCTGTGAAGTCCGCCAATCCCATCTCTCTTCCAGTCGCTCCCGGTTTGGCGCCCGGCGCCGGTCGTTTCGTCGAAATGCCGGTTAGGCCGCGAACTCGATTAACGATTGGTATCCAGAGAAGGTTAACCAAGCCTTTTCATGCAAGGGCGGCAAGCTGGCTTACGCTACGGAACGGCTTTTTGCCGGCATCGGAAATCGGGGTTGCCTTCCACCCCGCCAAATCATAAAAGCGATGGTGGATCACTGCAATCCTGGAACCGCCCTCCTCCGCAGCTTCTTGCTACAGGGTCAGACGTAAAGGCGGCTCCTTTCGCTTCAGGCGAAAAGGGTTCAGGTGATCGCGACGAATTTCGCAGGCGTGCTCCCGTGGCGGGGGAATCGCCTGCGTGAGGAAAACGGCCGGGTTTGTTCCCGTGCCGGCTCTGTAGGAGCAAACAAGCTGGTCCGGTTCATCCGGGCTTTGGTTCAAAAGGTTCTGTTGGTGACGATGGCTTCAAGCGCAATCATGGAAAGGTCCGCATCAAACCGCGCCATTATGGCTGCGGGCGGCACCGCCATGGCGCTCAAGCGGCGGCTGACGGACGTTCAAATATCCGGCACCCACACTCCAGACACGCAGCAGCAGGCTTTGCCTCGCAAGCTGCGGCTGACGGCTGCCGGGGGGAAACGAAATAATGCCCAACAAAATGCTGATAGACGCCTCCCACCCGGAGGAAACACGCGTTGTCGTCATACGCGGTAACCGTATTGAAGAATTCGACTTTGAATCCCAGGACAAGAAGCAGCTCAAAGGAAACATCTACCTAGCCCGCGTAACGCGCGTAGAGCCCTCCCTTCAGGCAGCCTTTGTCGAATATGGCGGCAACCGTCACGGTTTTCTCGCCTTCAGTGAAATTCACCCCGACTATTACCAGATTCCGGTCGCCGATCGTCAGGCACTGCTGCGCGCGGAAGCGCAGGAGGCTGAGGACGAAGAGAACGAGGACGGCGACGGCGATGATCGCCAGAGCCGCGATCGCGGACGGCGCGGCCGCAGGCGCGGCGGCAAGCCCCGCGACCGGGGCGAGCACAAGCGTGATGCTGCCGATTCCAGCGAGGCAAGCGACACTGCCGACGAGGCGGAAGAGGGCGCCGACGCTGGTTTCGAGGAGATCTCGCACACGTCCGAGATCATCGAACATGCGGCCGATGCGTCCGAACATGCCGATGCGTCCGAACATGGCGAGGATTCCGCCGAGCAGGACGAAGGCGAAACCCGCGAAGGCGGCCCGACGTCGATCGCCGCCTCGGTCGAGGCCGATGTGATTTCCGAAGCCGTTCCGCAGGCCGAACAAGGCAGCGAGGCGACCTCCGGAGACAATGATCGCGGCATGCTGGAAGAAGTGCAGTCCTCGCATCCGGACGATCACGAGGTCGAATCAGTCGGCGCCGAGGACGCGCTGGAAGAAGTGCGCAACCGCCGCAAGCCGGTGCGCCGCCAGTACAAGATCCAGGAAGTGATCAAGCGCCGGCAGATCCTCTTGGTGCAGGTCGTCAAGGAAGAGCGCGGCAACAAGGGTGCGGCACTGACCACCTATCTGTCGCTTGCCGGCCGCTATTCGGTGCTGATGCCGAACACGGCGCGTGGCGGCGGCATTTCGCGCAAGATCACCAGCGCGGTCGACCGCAAGCGGCTGAAGGAGGTCGTTGCCGATCTCGAAGTGCCGCAGGGCATGGGCGTGATCCTGCGCACCGCCGGCGAGAGCCGCACCAAGGCCGAGATCAAGCGCGATTACGAATATCTGATGCGGCTTTGGGAAAATGTCCGCAATCTCACCTTGCAGTCCACGGCCCCTGCCCTGGTCTACGAGGAAGGCAGCCTGATCAAGCGCTCGGTGCGCGACCTCTACAACAAGGATATCGACGAGATTCTTGTCTCCGGCGAGGAAGGCTATCGCGAGGCCAAGGACTTCATGCGCATGCTGATGCCGAGCCACGCCAAGGTGGTTCAGCCGTTCCGCGACACGACGCCGATCTTCGTGCGCAACGGCATCGAGGCACAGCTTGACCGCATGCTGCAGCCGCAGGTGACGCTGAAGAGCGGCGGCTACATCATCATCAACCAGACCGAGGCGCTGGTTGCCATCGATGTGAATTCGGGCCGCTCCACCAAGGAGCACTCGATCGAGGACACCGCGCTCCACACCAATCTGGAAGCGGCCGAGGAAGTCGCGCGTCAGCTCAGGCTGCGCGATCTCGCCGGCCTGATCGTCATCGACTTCATCGACATGGAGGAGAACCGCAACAACCGCTCCGTCGAGAAGCGGTTGAAGGATCACCTCAAGAACGATCGTGCGCGCATCCAGGTCGGCCGTATCTCGCATTTCGGCCTGATGGAGATGTCCCGCCAGCGCATCCGCGCCAGCGTGCTGGAATCGACCATGAAGCCCTGCCCGCATTGCGGCGGCACCGGCCATGTACGCTCCGATTCGTCGGTCGCGCTGATGGTGGTGCGGGCGATCGAGGAATTCCTGCTCAAGGATTCGCGCAGCCACATCACGGTGCGGACGCCGGCGGCGACCGCACTCTATGTGCTCAACCACAAGCGCGGCACGCTGGTCGAACTCGAAAGCCGCTTCGGGCTGACGATCACCGTCGAGGCCGACGATTCGGTGGGTTCGCAACACTATGCGATCTTCCGTGGCGCGCTGGCTGAAAAGCCGGAAGGCTTCGTCGAGGCGCGCAGCTTCCCGGCCTATGTCGAGTTGGAAGAGCCCGAGGACGAGATTGTCGTCGTCGAGGAAGACGATGAAGCACCGGTGCAGGCCGAACAGCCACGCCAGCAGCCTCAGCAACAACAGCCCCGGCCCGCTGCCGGTGGCGAAGAAGGCGAAGGCCGCGACCGCAAGCGCCGCAAGCGTCGGCGCCGGCGCGGCGGCAAGGATCGCGATCGCGAACATGGCGCCCCTGCGGACGGTGCTTCCGTCTCGGCTCCGGCCGGTG
>NZ_RZPH01000432.1:0-4749 GCF_004022825.1 Mesorhizobium sp. M7A.F.Ca.CA.004.04.2.1 | reverse complement strand
GCTGCTATGCCAGCCACGACGAGTTGGAGATCAACAGCTATCTCGACAATGCCCGCTTCCAGCGCCGGCTTTCTGAAGCCCTGCATCAGCGTCGCCAACAGAGCCACGATGGCTACCTGCTGCAGGAGACACCGACCCAGCAGGATCTGTCCTTCGAGACCATGCGCAAAAATTTGCCGATTGGCAGCGTAAATCGCGTGATTGATCGCCTGCTGGAAGAGATCGATATCTTGAAACCGGACCAGATCGCAGTTCAGACTCAATTGGGCGACTTCGACCAAAAGACGATGCTGCGCCAGATCGAGCTCTGGGGCGACAAGATCATCCCTGCGGTCAACAAGGCGCTTTGTCATGCCGGAAGCTGAAGCCGGCCGTTACGATGATGGCTGCCTATCCAGCGCGCAATGGCGTGGGTCCGAGCTAGGGAGGAGCTTCGATCAGCATGTGCTGCCCTGCGTACATTCACGTTCGCTTGAGGAGGTCCAGGCGGGCGAGGTGTTGGCGACGGAGGGGACAGGCCTTTCGTCTGTCGAATTGCGTGATGTCTTGGCCGCAACTTTCCCGTCTACCTCCAGCAGCGTATTCGCTTTGGAGGAGTTGAGCGAGCCCGAGCCGGAACTGGAAGAGGAACTGCTACGCCGGCTGCTGCTAGCGCATGCTGCGCCGGCCGACCCGGCGAGCGCCCGCTTGGCCAAGATCATCGCCCGGCGTGCGATGCGCATGGACCATCTTTGGCGGGATCTTGGCCTCTCAAATCGCGCTGAGCTCAGCCGCCTGCTTGCCAGACATTTTCCCGCGCTGGCGGCAGGCAACACAGAAAACATGAAATGGAAAAAGTACTTTTACCGCAAGCTGTGTGAGGCCGAAGGCTTTTCGTCATGCACAGCACCCAGTTGCGGGGAATGCCATGACTTCGAAAGCTGCTTCGGCCCGGAGGAAGTTGAGAGTCGCCTCTCGCCGACCACGAATGTCGGTTAGTCACTTCGCTTGATCGCAGCTGCGGACAAACGCTTATCGCGGCGCCGTCGTATGGAGGAAGGGATGTTCATCGCCTCGCGATATTTGGTGACGGTACGGCGAGCGACATCGATGCCGGTCTCCTTGAGTTGAGCAACGATGTCTTCGTCGGAATGTACCTTGTCGAGCGATTCTTCGGCTATGATTGCCTTGATCCGATGGCAGACAGCTTTGGCGGAGTGCGCATCGCCGCCCTCGCAGGATGCGATTGGCGCAGCGAAAAAATACTTCAGCTCGAACACCCCGCGCGGAGTCAACATGTACCTGTTCGAAGTCACCCGGCTTACCGTCGACTCGTGCATGCCGATCTCGTCAGCGACATTTTTGAGACAGAGAGGCCGCAGATGGGCGGCGCCGTGTGTAAAAAAGGCATCCTGCTGGCGCACGATTTCGGTCGCAACCTTAAGGATCGTCTTAGCGCGCTGCTTGAGACTGCTGATCAGCCAGTTCCCTTTTTCCTGGCAATTGTCGAGAAACGCTTTGCCTTCCGGATTTTGCTTGGTCAGCTGCGAGATTTCGGCGACATAGGTGTGGTTGATCAACACTTTGGGCAGCGTGGCCGGATCAAGCTCCACCCGCCATCCACCTTCGGACTTGGGCATTACCCAGACGTCCGGTACGATGGTTTCCGGCGTCCCGGACTGGAACCGGTCTCCAGGCTTGGGATCGAGCGCGCGGATTTCGTTCCTCATGTCGAGGAGATCCTCCTCGTCGACTCCGCAACGCTGCTTCAATCCCTGAAAATCCCCCCGTGCAAGCATCTCGAGATTGGCGACCAAAGCTGCCATAGCCGGGTCGAACCGGTCTTGCTGGCGCAGCTGAATCTCCAGGCATTCGCTGAGAGTTCGCGCAAAAATGCCCGGCGGATCAAATTGCTGCAAGATTCCGATGACCCGTTCCACATCAGCTTGCCGAACGTTTAACGTCCTGGCCAGATCGAAAAGGTTTACCTGAAGATAGCCAGTGTCCTCCAGATGAGCGGCGAGCTGTCCGGCAATCAGCCGCTCCTGGGGGGTGAACGGGTTGAGGGCGACCTGGCGGGCGACATGGTCGTGCAATGTTTCGGTGTGGGCGGTAAACTCCTCGACGGCAGGTCGATCGTTGCCGCTACTGCGTTGCGACTTCCATTGCCCGCGCCCGCCAGACGGCCCGCCAATGGGCGATTCGCCGATTTCGCTTCTGCTTTGACTGCTCCGCTGATCCACCCCTGGCAGCGGCGAATCGTCGTCAAACGGGTCAGGCTTCAAAACGGGGTTCTTCTCGAGTGCCTGCTGCACGAGCTGATGGAGTTCAGTATGCGTCAATCGCAGCAAGCGAATAGCTTCAATGGCTTGAGGCGATAAGACCATACGTTGCTTCTGGCGTTGAAGCAGGCTTGCTGAGAGATGCATGTTGAACCGTGATCTGCCGAGGAGGCTCTAGTGTGTGCTTGGGTTGTGTGAGACTTTCCACTTCTGGGTCATGCCGCCGCCTTCAATTTGTCGAGAACGTTTTGCGGGGATGAAACGCCATAGGGGTCCGTCTCGCAGTTGTCACAGAAGCCTTCCTCCTCGAACCACTGCTCCACCACGCCATCGTCGATCAGAGCGGCGTATCGCCAGGAGCGCATGCCAAAGCCCAGATTGTCCTTCGCGACCAGCATGCCCATTTTGCGCGTGAACTCGCCCGACCCGTCTGGGATCAGCTCGATCTTCTGCAGCCCCAAGGACTTTCCCCACGCATTCATGACGAAAGCATCGTTGACCGAGACGCAGTAGATCGCGTCAATTCGCAGTTCCAGAAATTGATCATAGAGTTTTTCGAAATCGGGCAGTTGGAAGGTCGAGCAGGTCGGGGTGAAGGCGCCAGGCAGCGAGAACAGGATGATGCGCTTGCCCCCGAAATAATCGTCGGAGGTCTTGTTCTCCCACTGATAAGGATTTGGCCCCCCGATCGACTCATCGCGAACACGCGTGCGAAAGGTCACGAGAGGAACGTTCTTTCTATAGGTCATTGATTTGCTTCCAGGCCAAAGTGGTACGGTGCATTTTTCGGTTAAACTGAAGCGGCATCGACTTCGGTCGACAGTTCCGGCAGCCTCGCGCCTTGGCGTGGTTGCCTCGGACCGGTCTTGTGCAAGACCGCCCCCGAGCAGGCACGTTTAACGGCGACGAGCTTCCGCGGAGACGGGGAATTTTGCTCGCGTGCTTTATCGAGCTTTGAGAGGTAGGCATGGTCTGCAACCGTGATTTTGACTGCGTTCTATCGACCGAGTCGCAAGCGCCATGCCAATTGACCCGATGCCTTGGGTTCACTTCGGTTTTTGCAGCAACTTTCGTGTTGTGCAGTAATGCCGGTCGATATTATTGCTCAAGCAGCACTGGAAATTGGGTGCGACTCCGTTCGGCAAACCCGGCCTTTGTCCGAAGCCGGACACGAATGTCGGAAATAGCCAAACGCCAGGATCTGGGGCGGGTTAAGAAACGTTGCCGTGGGCACCGGCTTCAGCACAATTGCGCCACGCGAGCATGGCTCCCAGCGTCAATGCCGTGCAGCAGCGAGACGAAGTCACTGCAGAATATCAACCTCTGCGAAGTCGTTGAAACCCAGCATGTGCGAGCCGTTCGAGGCGCAGATCAAGGCATGCTCGAGGAAGAGCTCGTGCTCTCGGCAGCAAGTGTTGCGACGTCTGACAAGGATCGTCGCGCTTCAAGGAAAAGAACCTGAATGGTGCACGGCTTGTGAAGGCCGGCGCATGGAAATGGCTGGGCTGATCATCCTCCATGAGGGTTGAATGAAGAGCTGGCCCCTATCTCCCTCAGCTGCAACGGGGGGAGATAGGGCATGTCCGTCTATCGCGCTGGGTAACATTCCTCGGTGATGCAATAAGGGGGAGCAATTTCTCATTTCGGCAGACACGACCCAGCTCTCCTTTCATGCGCTGATTCCCCCAGGGGAAATCGCGACTCCAGGCTTCCTATGCAGCGAATCGCGGTGCTGTCCGATGTCCGACAATGTCGGATGCGGATCGTAGCTGGGCTAGATCCGTCACTTTGCCTCGATGGTTTCCCACTGGCCTTATATCTGCTTCGCCCAAATGCGGCGACATAACCTGTGCGGCATCTGTGAATGGATCGACTTCAATCGAGACCTCGGAGGTCCCGATGCGCGAAGGGAGCTTGCCGATATGACGGCCACCATAGCGAACCACGGTCCGGACGACGAGGGGACTTGGATCGGCGGGCCTGCGGCGCTGGGACACCACCGCCTGGCAATCATCGATATCCAGGGCGGCCGCCAGCCGAGGATGCTCCAGGGGGATGGCCGACCTGACTTGGTGCTCGTCTACACGGGTGAGACTTACAACTACCGCGAGCTGCGTCAACAGCTGGCCGGCCTAGTCCATCGCATGAACACGAGCAGTGACACCGAGGTGGTGCTGCACCGCCCCCGCGAGTAGGGCTCTTCGGCGGGTACACTTTTTTCACGAAATCCGTGAATGTTTCTCGCGACATCATCCCGCAATCGGTGGTGCAGCGGGTGAAGAGCCCGTATCCGGCTATCCAGAATGCCGCCTACGACAAAATACTACGTACGCGGTTCACTGTGATGCTGGACGACCTAGTTGTGGAGCTTCAACAGGTTGTCCTCGATCAGGGCGAGGCGACTGATAGGCGTTTTTGACTTTAGGCTGCCATGTGGACGATGCCAATTGTATCTGTGCAGCCAGACAGGCAGTTCGGCGGCACGATG
>NZ_RZPH01000431.1:0-4776 GCF_004022825.1 Mesorhizobium sp. M7A.F.Ca.CA.004.04.2.1 | reverse complement strand
CTCTCCGTCACCGGCGTCGGGGTAAATACTAACACTTGAGAAAGCAGGGAGTTCACGGTCGTCGTCGAACATCTGACGGTGCAAAACGATGGCGGCCACCGCGTGCCCGGCTTCGTGATGCGCCACAGACGGGAGAAGATATTGGGAGGCTACATTCATGCGGTGCGGCTCTCAGATCTAGTTTCCATCCAAGCCCTGATATCGGATTCAAGCCATGCGACTCGGCCGGGGGAGATGCGACGCCGCTTAGGGAACAGGCCTGCCTTCAGAGTCGCGCGGTCGCGCTCGAACTGCGTTCCACTGAAGTGCTTCAGGGTCTTTGCCGACTGGCCGGCGGCCCAGGCAAGTGCCCGCTCGCCTTCCACATCTTCAAGCCAAAGATAGAGATCGTCGTCGGGAGCATCCAGCGTTGGACGGACATCAAATGCGTTCATGTCCGGACAGCCTTCAGAAAGAAGGGATAGAGGCTTCCGTTTGATCGGGAACGCTTAGTGTTGGTAGCGGCGCCGACATGTTCGAAAAGCGTGATCATTGATGAGTTCTTCCAGTCGGTGCGGCATCGCAGTGCTTTTGCGCATAGGACCGCAATTCACGTGCCAACTGGGAAAATCGTTTCGGAACAATGCGATCGCTCTGGCAGCGTTGTGTCAGATGTCCGACATCGTCGAGAATCCGACAACGAGTGCTCCTCCTAATCACCGGATCAACCTCCGGCGCCAGGCGGTGACACCGCATTCCTCTGTCTTTCCAGGAGACGGCGTGGACATCAATGCCGTTCCTCACCGAACCCGCCTCCTAGCCCTTCGCCTGTGTAGCATACGTCACGGCCGCCCCCCGGTTTGGCTTCAACCTGGGATTACGGCGTCCTCTTTCGCAGAGAAGATCGGGTTGTTCGTGGCGCGCGCAGCGGAGCCGAAGGAGCTTTTTCTGGGTTGCGGATACTGGCATGTCGATATTACGACCGTGTGTCCTTCGAGAAGCTTGGTGGCTTCTTCAACCAGAATCTCGCCGGGGAGATCGAATCGTTATCTGCGCCGCAAAGTGCGGCCGGTGAGCGGCGTGGCCCTGCGTTCCAGTTGGCCACGGTCCTCGCTGGGACGAGCAAGTAAATGGCTTGCGCAGCAACGGTGCGATCACACCTGGAGCACGGCGTCATCAGGAAAGCGCCATCCTTGTGCGCCCACGACACCCTGGTCGCCATCGGCCGCATCGCGGGGGGGCAATGTGGGCGATAACCATTCATTGATCTGGGCGATTGAGGGTTCTGCCGGGGCGCTATTGCTGCTCGGTAGGGCTGCGGGCTGGCGAGTCTACCAAGGCGAGCAACGACAGGCGAGACGGCAGACATTACGTGACGGAACTTGATATTGCAGTGCAGCAAGCGTAGAGCACCCCGCGCTTATCGGAGTGTCGTCCATGGCCCTTACCAATGCTGGTAACGAGGCAGAACCTGTCGAACAATCGAGCCATTCTGAGGTCGAGCAGCACAGCACCAAGGCGCTGATGTTGGGCGCACTAGGTGTCGTTTATGGCGATATAGGCACCCGCCCGATCTATGCATTTCGCGAGGCGTTGCATGCATCAGCGGGTGGCAACGTCGCCAGCCGTGGCGACATCCTCGGCGTACTCTCGCTGATCATCTGGTCCCTGACGATCACCGTGACGATCAAATACATCATGTTCGTGCTCCGCGCCGACAATCGAGGCGAGGGCGGAGTGCTGTCGCTTATGGCGCTGGCGCGCAACAGTTTCCCGACCCGCTCTGCGGTGATCCTCGGCATCGGCATCGGCATCGGCATCGTCGGCGCGGCGCTTTTTTTTGGCGACGCCGTCATTACGCCGGCAATCTCGGTACTGTCGGCGGTCGAAGGTATGAATGTCGTCACGCCGACGTTCCAGCCCTATGTGGTGCCGCTGACACTGGCCATCCTGGCGATCGTGTTTGCGGTACAGCGGTTTGGCACCGGCGGCGTAGGATTGGTGTTCGGACCCGTTACCGCGCTGTGGTTCCTGGCCATCGGCCTTTCCGGGCTCAACCACATCATGGACGACCCGGAAATCCTGCTGGCAATCAGCCCGCATTACATCGTGTCGTTCCTGGTCAACTCGCCTGACGTCGCCTTCGTTACGGTTGGTGCAGTCTTCCTCGCCGTCACCGGAGCCGAGGCGCTCTACGCCGACCTCGGCCATTTCGGCCGCAAGCCGATCGTGCTCGCCTGGCTGGCGATCGTGTTCCCTTGTCTGTTGCTCAATTATGTCGGGCAAGGCGCCTTCGTGCTGGCAAATGGCGGCGTTGTCGGTCATCCGTTCTTCGAGATGAACCAGGGCTGGACGCTTATTCCGATGGTCGTGCTTGCCACGGCGGCGACCGTGATCGCCTGCCAGGCGGTGATCTCCGGCGCCTTTTCGCTGACCAGGCAAGCGGTACAGCTCAACATGCTGCCGCGTTTCGTCATCCAGCACACGTCGGAAAAACAGTCGGGCCAGATCTATCTGCCGCGCATCAACCTGATGCTGGCGCTGGTGGTGATGCTGCTGGTGGTCGGCTTCGGCGAATCCAGCCGGCTGGCCTCGGCCTACGGTATTTCGGTGACCGGCAATATGCTGGTGACGAACATACTGCTTTTTGTTGTGATGACGCGCATCTGGAAATGGCCGCTCGGCGTCGCGATAGCCTTAATGGCGGTGTTCGTCTTCATCGATACCGGCTTCTTTGCAGCTAACATCGTCAAGGTATTCGAAGGCGGCTGGGCCTCGCTTGCCATTGCCGCAGTGATCGTGATGACCATGTGGACTTGGATAAGAGGCAGCAGGTATCTATTTGACAAGACGCGCAGGAACCAGATTCCGCTCGATTTCCTTGCGGGCAATCTGTTGAAGAAGAAACCGCAGCTGGTGTCCGGTACGGCCGTGTTCCTGACCAGCGATCCCGCCAGTGCGCCGACCGCGTTGATGCACAGCCTGAAGCACTACAAGGCGCTGCACGAACAGAACGTCATCCTCTCTGTGGTGACGGCGCAGCAGCCCGTGGTGCCCGACAGCGAGCGGATCAAGATGGAAACAATCAATGAGCTGTTCATGCGGGTGACACTGACCTTCGGCTACATGGAACAGCCTAACATCCCGCGTGCGCTGGCGATCTGCCGCAAGCAGGGTTGGAAGTTCGACATCATGACGACGTCCTTCTTCCTGTCGCGTCGCTCGCTCAAGGCGTCACCCAACTCCGGCATGCCGGTGTGGCAGGACAAGCTGTTCATCGGCTTGGCGCGCACGGCCGCCGACGCGACGGAGTATTTCCAGATCCCGACCGGACGTGTGGTCGAGATCGGAACGCAAGTGGCCGTTTAGGTATGCCCGGTTAAGCAGAATCAATTGGCATTTCGCGAGCCGGTGAATGCCTGACCGGGCGGAGGCCACGATGCTTGCGCCAAACTGGGGTCCGGTTCCAGGCCTGAAGCTTCCGGCCCCGAAAGCCGTCCTTTACGCCTGCGATCATTTCCGTTCCGCATTGTCTTGCCGACCCACCAGTCGAGATGCGCTGAAACGACCTCGCCGGGCAGCAACTTATCATTTGAACCTAATCGATGTGCCGCAAGTCCGACCTTCATTCTTCAGTTCACAGGCTAGCGTTGCCAAAATCGGCGTGCCGCCTAACCGGCGCCGCACCGTGACCTGTCAGGATGCTATGCAGGCGCGAGGCAGAAGCTGGCTCGAGGCCGCCGGCCTGGTGCTGGTCCGGCAGCGGCCGGGCTCGGCCAAAGGCTTCATGTTCCTCTGGAGGATGAGACGGGTGCGGCAAACGTCGTCGTCTGGGTCAAGATCTCGCGAGAAATTCCGGCGCGTGCTTCTTGCTTCGGCCATGCTCGGCGTCCGCGGACGCATCCGACGGAAGAGGAGGTGGTGCACCTCGTCGCCCACGAGCTGACCGATCTGTCGGCCGGGCTGGCCAGCGTGGGAAACCGCAAGACGCCGTTTCCGTTGCCGCACGGCCGAGGGCCGAGGCTCATCACGGCGGATCGGGCATCGATCCGCGCGGCATGCCGAAGGGGCGCGACATCGTCGATGCAGTATGACCATATCGACCCTATCAAGTTCAAGACGCGTAACTTCCGGTAGCGCTTCCGGAGGCCACTTCAGCAGCATGTTGTGCACACTTTTGTCGGACCCTGTTAACTGCCGATTGGCAGCAGGTCACCCCGTGCCGGATCCCAAATGTCGTCGCTCTCAAGCGCAACGACTGCCCGCACCCTTTTTAAGTCAGCGAGCACCTCCACCGCCGGACGCCGCCCCGTTTCCTGAGCCGCGGCGTAACGGGTGTATTTGTGACTGTCCGGCTCAAACCACTTCAACGATTCCAAAGTAGCCATGGCATCGCCCTTGCGGCTGCGCGTGATGCGAATGATCGTGATCCCATCCTCAGCGCTCGCGTCGAATGGAGACACGCTGCCAACGCTTCATCTGCTCTACCCCATCTTTGTTCCAAGGCGGTCGGATCATCTCAATGAGCCCTGCCTCGGGGTGGCCAAAGCATGCATATTTATCGTTCGGCCCCGCATCGAATTATCATCTGCGATGTGGGACTCGATCTTGGGTTGGCGACGGCTTAGCTCCGGGAGTAGACGTCGGACCACTGATAAGTGCCGGACCTTCTCCACAATTTCTCGGCGGACTCATCGTGAACGCTCGATTGGACGTAAATGCGGTTCGCGGAAACGCAGGTCTGGCCGGCATTGCGGAACTTCGCCTGGACCGCACCGTCAACAGCACCGTCAATGT
>NZ_RZPH01000430.1:0-4787 GCF_004022825.1 Mesorhizobium sp. M7A.F.Ca.CA.004.04.2.1 | reverse complement strand
TTTGACGGTTGAGCAGATGGCCGGTCAGGACACGACGGTTTTCATCGCCCGCGATAAAGGCCTGGCCATCGGCTGCGGCGCGCTGAAGCGTCATGACGGCGCCATTGGCGAGGTCAAGCGCATGTATATCAGGCCGTCGCATCGCGGCCAGAAGATCGGCGCGAAAATCGTTGAGCGGGTCGAGGCGCTGGCGCGCAACGAGGGACTGAAGCGACTGGTGCTGGAGACGGGCGATCGTCATCCCGCGGCGTGGACAGTCTACGAACGCGCCGGGTTTTCGCGTTGCGGCCCGGTGCTGGATTATCCCGATTCTGAGTGGTCGGTGTTTTACGAAAAGAGCCTTTGATGAGCGACCTGACCCAGCTGACGATTTCACAGGCCCGCGCCAAGCTGCGCGGCAAGGAAATCACCGCGACCGAGATCACCGAGGCCTATCTCGGCGCTATCGAGCGCGCCAATCCGGCGCTCAATGCCTATGTCGCCGTGACCGGCGACAAGGCGCGCGACATGGCCAAGGCGTCCGACGCCAGGCTGGTCAAGGGCGAGGGCGGTGCGCTGGAAGGCATTCCGTTGGGGATCAAGGACCTGTTCGGCACCGAAGGCGTCCACACGCAGGCTTGCAGCCATGTGCTCGACGGGTTCAAGCCGCGCTACGAATCGACCGTTACGTCAAATCTGTGGGCCGACGGCGCCGTTATGCTCGGCAAGCTCAACATGGACGAGTTCGCCATGGGTTCGTCCAACGAGACGTCCTACTATGGTCCGGTCATCAATCCGTGGCGGCGCTCGCGCCTCGATACTGCGGTGATGCCGACGACGCATCAGGGCGATGGCGGCTTCGTCTCGGCCGGCGGCACGAGGGCCGTGCGCAGCCTGGACAATGCGCAGTTGGTGCCGGGTGGCTCTTCCGGCGGGTCGGCCACGGCAGTCTCCGCCTTCCTGTGCGCCGGCGCGACCGCGACGGACACTGGCGGCTCGATCCGCCAGCCGGCCGCCTTCACCGGGACGGTCGGCATCAAGCCGACCTATGGCCGCTGCTCGCGCTGGGGTATCGTCGCGTTCGCCTCGTCGCTCGACCAGGCCGGCCCGATCGCGCGCGACGTGCGCGATGCCGCGATCCTGTTGAAGTCGATGGCATCAGTCGATCCGAAGGACACGACGTCGGTCGACCGGCCAGTGCCGGATTATGAGGCGGTGATCGGCAAGCCCATCAAGGGCATGAAGGTCGGCATTCCCAGGGAATACCGCGTCGACGGCATGCCCGAAGAGATCGAAGCGCTGTGGCAGAAGGGCATTGCCTGGCTGAAGGACGCCGGCGCTGAGATCGTTGACATTTCCCTGCCGCATACGAAGTACGCGCTGCCTGCCTACTATATCGTGGCGCCCGCCGAGGCTTCGTCCAACCTCGCCCGCTATGATGGCGTCCGCTACGGATTGCGCGTGCCGGGCAAGGATATCGTCGACATGTATGAGAAGACCCGCGCCGCCGGTTTCGGCCGCGAGGTCAAGCGCCGCATCATGATCGGCACCTATGTGCTGTCGGCCGGCTATTACGACGCCTACTATCTGCAGGCGCAGAAGGTGCGCAATCTGATCAAGCGGGATTTCGAGACGGTCTTCGCCGCCGGCGTCGATGTCATCCTGACCCCGGCAACGCCTTCCGCCGCCTTCGGCGTCGCCGATGAGGACATGGCTGCCGATCCGGTCAAGATGTACCTCAATGACATCTTCACCGTCACGGTGAACATGGCCGGCCTGCCGGGCATCGCCGTACCCGCCGGGCTCGACGCCAAGGGCCTGCCGCTCGGGCTGCAGCTGATCGGCCGGCCGTTCGACGAGGAAACGCTGTTCCAGACCGCCGCCGTCATCGAGCAGGCCGCAGGCACGTTCCAGCCGGAGAAGTGGTGGTAGGGACGTCGCTCGTCTAGCGCATGCCCTGAAAGTCGGAATCGATTTTCGGAAGGATCCTGCGCAAAATCAAAGTGTTAGCGTCCTTTGAGCGCCCACGCCCGCGCGGCGCTGCAATGGGGTGAGCGATGTTCTTCTACCTGTCCAAGATCTTCTGGTTCTTCATCCAGCCGCTCAACCTGGCGATCTTCCTGCTGCTGGCGGGACTGCTCGCGGCCATGATCGGGCGCCGGCGGCTGGCGGCCACCGGCAGCTTGCTGGCATTTCTGATCCTTGCGCTGTCAGCCTGGACGTCGCTCGGCGCCATGATGCTCAATCCGCTGGAAGAGCGCTTCGCGCGCCCGCCGCTGCCGGCAAAGGTCGACGGCATCGTCGTGCTCGGCGGCGGCTTTGAGGGCGCCATCAATCTGGCGCGGGGCGGCTATGAGTTGAACAGCAGCGGCGATCGGATGGTCGAGACCGCAGTTCTGGCCCGGCGCTTTCCCACCGCCAAGGTGGTCGTCTCCGGCGGCACCGGCGCGTTGTTTCTCGATGGCGAGGGCGATGCCGCAACCGCGCCGCGCCTGCTCACCGCGCTTGGCGTGGCCGCCGATCGTCTGATCCTGGAGAACAAATCCCGCAACACCTATGAGAACGCGGTCTTCACCAAGGAGTTGGTCACGCCGAAGCCCGGCGAGACCTGGCTGCTCGTGACCTCAGCCTTCCATATGCCGCGCGCCAAGGCGCTGTTCGACAAGGCCGGCTTCGCCACCGTTCCCTGGCCGGTCGACTATCGCACCTCGGGCAAAGAAGGCATCGGGCTGTTCCGCGATAATCCGGCCGACTCACTGCAGGCCACCACCATGGCCATCCGCGAATGGATCGGGCTTTTTGCCTATTGGCTGTCTGGCCGGATCGATCAGCCTTTTCCAGGCGGCTGACCGATCACCGCCTGCCTGGCGGCCGAGAAGAACTGGCGCCGCACCAGAACGGCCAGCAGCAACAGCGTCGACAACACGAACACCATGGGGTCGACGAACCAGCCGAGATAACCGATCGAGAAGAACACCCCGCGCAGGCCGGAGTTGAAGTGCTTTCCGGCCAGCATGTTCATTTGCGCCGCACGCCACACCGCCGTTTCGGTGACAGGATTGCGTGAGGCTTCGCCATGCGGGATCGGCACGGCGCCGATCAGGATCGTGCAATAGTTGAACAGCCGGTACGCCCAGCCGAATTTGAAGAACGAAAACGCCAGGATCAGCACCAGTCCGAACACCTTTATCTGAAAAGCCGCGCGCGACGGCGCGCCACCCAAGGGCAGGTCGCTGAGCACTTCAAGAACCCGGTCGGACGCGCCGAGCAAGGCAAAGCAGCCGCCGATCGCGATCAGCGAGCTGGAGGCGAAGAAGGCGGTGCCTTGCTGCAGCCCGCTCATAATGGCGGTGTCGACGATGCGGATCTCGCGCTCGGCCATGGTCCGCATCCAGGCTTGCCGCTGTGCATTCATCGCCGTCGTCAGCGACATGCGGCTGACCAGCTTGCCGTCGGAGGCGAACGTGTGCAGCAGCCACGCGACGAGGAAGAAGGCCAGCGCCGCGAGATCGGCTGTCGAAAGATCGAGGGAATCGCCCATGGACTGAATTTATCACATTCAGCGCAATCGCTTCGATGTCCGCATACAGCGATCGTACCAATGTCGCTGCCGGAGCAAACAAGGTCGGCGGGTGCAGCGCCGCGATTTCCAAAAGAGCGGAAACATCGTGGGAATTCCTATATGTAGTCCTCGACCTGACTCCAGGAGACAACGCCGCGTGTTCCTTTCGGTTTTCGACCTGTTCAAGATCGGCATAGGACCGTCGAGTTCGCACACGATGGGGCCGATGACCGCCGCTGCGCGGTTTCTCGACGAGGTCGCGGGAAATGACTGGCCGCGTCCGGCGGGCGTCAAGGTCGACCGGCTTGGCGCAAGCCTGCACGGGTCACTCGCCTACACCGGTATTGGCCACGGCAGTGATCGCGCCGTCATGCTCGGCCTTGCCGGTCTGACGCCGCAGACGGTCGATCCCGACCAGGCCGATGGCATTGCCAGCCGCATCGCCGCCGAAAAGCGCATTTCGCCGCCCGGCCATCCCTCCTATCGCTTTGATCCGGCCACCGATCTGGTGCTGGACCGCAAGACGCCGCTCACCGGTCACGCCAACGGCATGGCGTTCTACGCCTATGACGCCGGCGGCCGCCTGCTGCTCAAGCGGATCTATTATTCGATCGGCGGCGGCTTCGTGGTTTCCGAAGAAGAACTGCAGCGGATGAAAGCCAAGGGTTCGGTGACAACCGAAGGCAAGAAAGTGCCTTATCCGTTCAAGAATGCGGTCGAGATGCTGGCCATGGCCGGCAAAAGCGGTCTTTCCATCGCCGACATGAAACGCGTCAACGAGGAAACGCAGATGACGCGCGAGGAGCTCGACGCCGGCCTCGACGGAATCTGGAGCGCCATGAAGGGCTGCATCGACCGTGGCCTGTCGCAGGATGGCATCATGCCGGGTGGGCTGAAGGTGCGCCGCCGTGCCCGCATGCTGCACGATAAGCTGCAGGAGCAGTGGCAGCAGAACAAGCCCAATCCTTTGCTCGCCAATGACTGGCTGTCGATCTACGCCATGGCCGTGAACGAGGAAAATGCCGCCGGCGGCCGCGTGGTCACCGCGCCGACCAATGGCGCTGCCGGCACGCTGCCGGCGGTGCTGCGCTACTGGCTGCATTTCCATCCCGAGGCGGACCAGCCGAGCATTCGTGATTTCCTGCTGACGGCTGCCGCCGTTGGCGGCATCATCAAGACCAACGCATCGATCTCGGGCGCCGAGGTCGGCTGCCAGGGTGAGGTAGGCTCCGCGTCGGCGATGGCC
>NZ_RZPH01000042.1:0-13993 GCF_004022825.1 Mesorhizobium sp. M7A.F.Ca.CA.004.04.2.1 | reverse complement strand
GAGCAATCCAGCCCATCTCCCAGACAATAAACTGCGGATGCGCATCGTGGGTGCTTGCGAGCGGATTGTATTCGGGCCGGAACTCCGCCTCTTGGATACGAGCTCTCCCGAATCCAATTTTCTCCACCACACCGTTGGGTCGTTGCGATGCGCCGATCCCGATCGGATCGGCTATGCCTGCTCCGCGCTCGCAGGAAGACCTTCCGCCTCGATCTTGGCGGCGCGATCTCGGCGATAAGTTGGATGGGAGGCAAGATACGCCGCCACGTCAACAGCAGGTAACGCGACATCGCAAATCGGCCCTGACGGTAGCCGATCGACTCCAATCGCCGGACCGCAACTCGCGCAGCGGCATTCGCGGTTTGGCCAGGAGAAATGCTCGCTGACTCACAGCGTGGCCGGCCGCATTCTGCCCTAGACCCCAAAGTACGTGCCCTGTCATGCAGCCTGCGCCGACGGGAGCTCGGCACGCGAATTGCGTGGTTGGCGGCCAAGCCCCGAGGTCAACAAAGACTTACAGAAAGCGGGGGTGAGTTTGCCGCGATGAATTATGACCTTCTCGCGACCGGACCTAGCATCGGCTTCCTCTCGCTCTCGATTGTAGCCGCGCTGTTCGTTGGATTTAACGTGGCAAGCGGTGAATTCGGAATCAGCCAGCCCTTCTAAGTTTCTGGCCAAGACGGGGCGACTCGTGTGGATGTGCACCCACATCGGGCTCGGCATCGCACCATTGACCAGCATCTTGGGCTGCAGCTTCATCTCAAACAGCTTTCCTGGCTCGCCACGCAGCGCGACCGGTGCCTCCGGCGGCATCAATTCGTCGGCATTGCACAAATGTTCCAGGTATTTTTGCGCCGGAAATGCGTAGGTCTTCATGCAATCAGTCGTAATGCCGGCTTTTCCTTCATTCAATGCGTTGGCCTGTCCCAGCACCATGTTCAGCAACCCTTTGAGCTGGTCTGTGCGTTCGTGCACTTTGGGTAGCTGGGTGGAGGTGAGTAGCAGGCGTACATTACGCCCGTGCAACCCGGCGAGACAGGTTTGCATCTCAATGGCCTGGGCTCGCAGGTACTGGGCCACATCGTCCACGACCTTACCGGCCTCCTCAGGCTTCATCTGGCGCACTTGGGAGACGACGCTTTGCTGACCGGCCAGATCGAACTGCAAAAGTTCGTCCAATCGTTTGAGCCGCTCCGTCAATACCTCCATTGACAACGCGGCGCCCCCGATTGTCGAGCCTGCCCCCGACGAACTCGCAGCCACCTCTTGCGCTCTCACCTGTGTACTCGCAACTTGATCCGAGCGCGCGAGAACCTTGGCTGCTGGCACTGTGCCGGCGTTCGAAGCGACTGGTGTTGATGGCTGCCCGGCGGCAGAAGTCCCGGCGCGAGCTGCCGACTTATGCTTTGACTTCCCTTTCCTTCGCGCTGTAGTGCCTTCTGACACTGCAGCCGTACCAGCAGTGTCAGCCGGTATCGCAGCGCCTGCCCTGGCCGGCATCGCAGCGCCCGCCTGGGCCTGTGGCGCCATGATGGCTGACGGCGGAGACTGCAGGTTCAACAAGTGCATGGCATCGTGCGCAGTGATCCATGCATCGTCCACGATCCGTTCGAACAGTTTCAATGGGAGGCCGGCATCTGGGTAGGTATGGCTTAGCTTGGTATGCACCTCGTGCAACGCCAATCCAAAATCCGAAAGCCGCTCCATGATTTTTTCTACAACCGCGCAATCATGAGCGTTGAGTGTTTTGCCATCCATTATGCCCTTCGCCAAAGAGAGGGCGCGAAGAGCTTCTTGAGCGGCGCTTGCCATCAGCTGCACCACTCCATTTCGACCGACGAGGAGTTCCTTCAAATCTGGCTCGAACCTGCTCGCCCGCAGTTCAATCTTGGCCCGCGCAAGACCGATCCGCTCACGGACCAGCCAGATCCTGACACTCAGTACCGAGCCGGCACGCAGCCGCAGTGCGCACCGCTCGGCTTCCCGCATCACGGGCGTTCCACTGGATAGGCTAGCGGTGGCAGCGCAGGCGGATCGCTGTCGTTCGGAGCGCCATGCCTTTTTTTCCCACCACTTAATTGCCGCCGTATGGTGGTTCTCCACATTTAAAATCAACAGCTCCTGCCGGTCCGCCTGGGAGTAGGAGTAGAGTCTATCGACCATACCTGCCGCTATCTTGGTCTTTTCGTCCAATTTCGTGATCGTCGACAGGCCAAGTTGGTCTACTTCATTCGCGGCGTCGCACACGATCTGGCAACATCTACGCACCTTGTCGTCTGGCATAATTGTCTGCGCCTCAGCCGCAGGCAGGCTAGCGCGGTACTCCAGAATTGCTGAGGCTGCACCGACGACCCGACTGATCAGCTCCACCGCCTCCTCGGGAACGTCGGTTTTCCTGGCCGCAGCCTCGCAATCAGTCAGTTGTTGAACAAGACTGTTCATTCTGAGCTGTGTCGGACTGATATCTTCATTTGACGATGAGCTGGTGCCTTCCACCTGCGCGGTTGATAGTTGGCTACCGACCGGCGCCATGGCTTCGCCCTCAGACATGGAGGGAGAACCGCGCCGCCTTGCGGCTGCGCCACGTGGCGCTACGGTTCCGCGTGGTGGCGCAGCGGCTCCACGTGGCGGTGTGTTCAGGATTTGATCTTCGCCAATCGAGGCGCCTGGCAGACTTTCGCGGGCATCGCCTGGACCGCGCGCAACTGGAAGGGAGGAGGGCCTCCTATCGGCGTCCCCAGAGCGCATCTGCTCCACAACGGAATCGAATGACTGTCCACCTTCTCCCGCAGCAAGACTTGATTGCGAAAGGGAACTGCTCGCCCGCCCCGCGCGGCTGGCTCCAGTTTCAGCCTGCGATTTCCGTGGTCGGCCAATGCCCTTCATATTGCGTCTCCGTAGTAGGCGAGAATGTGCTGCTATTGTGCTGGCGGCTGACGAGACCAGCGGCATCTTTCGGTTAACGTCACGGTCAGCCAGACCCGCGACGGCGTAATGTTCCCGCCAAAGTGCTTCTCAGTAGCAGGCCAAGATTGGCCCGAGCTCACAGGACTTTCGCAACGTTGCCATCGATGTCCTGAGATTATCAGCGCTTCAGTCCGCCGATTTCCAGGAACAGCGAATGAAATCAGACCAACTCGGCCAGCTCCCCTTCCTAGACACGTGCCTGACGATTTTATTGATGCGTCACTCCTCTCGTTCGCCACCGACAAAGTCACACATTTGCTTCAGAGAAGCGTGTGCGTTGCGTATCGCGCGGGAAACCATTTCGATCTATAGTTACAAAAAGTGTCGAGACGGGACCTTTGGATCCGAAGGTCAGGCACGGCCGGCCTAGATAGACCGCTTGGCTGACGATTAGCTGACGATGGGAGTTCTCACGAACAGGGCAAGAAAATCCGACCGCTTCAAGCTTTCGATATGGTGAGAAGAGGATCCGCACCGGCCTCCCAAAGCCGGCAGACCATCCCATGTTCGTACGGTCGCCGACCTTCTCGAGGCCAATGAGCTCACCGCGCCGGGCCGTGATGTGCAGGCGAGAGAATGGTGATGCAAAGACCGAGTTCCTGCTCGTTGCGTGCGCCCGTGGAGCCAGCAAGAATACGGTCATTGCGGTCATGCAGCACGTGGACCGTGCCTCCTGTTCGACACCACAGCATCGAGATGCAAACCAGCTGCTGCGGCTGCCATTCGGTCGCGGCATGCGTGGACGGCGGGATTGGCCGAACAGCCGAGATCGTGGTCGACTGTTCGATGCGAGAGCAACATCCTGCAGAGCATACGGTTTTTGCGCTGGCCGGTTTTTGTCAAAAGCCGTCAGGTTCTCGAAAGCTCCCGCCCTTAGCTTGATCGAGGTTAACCTTTAACACGTCGCCGCCAATGGCAAATGCCGGAGTACCTGATGATAGCAGCAATTGGGAGTGGAGTTGGCAACCTCGGGACTTCCTTGATCCGAAAGGGCCATGGGGATTCGAAATCCGAGCATTCTGGTGATGGCAAGCCGGCTGATGGCAATGATGGCAAGCCAGCTGGTGGGAATGATGGCAAGGCAGCTGGCGGGAACGATCGGGCGGATAACCGGACCGTTTCAAATGATCAACTTCAAGACAACTCACAGTCTGCAGCACAAAGTGAAGCCTTCCAAAGTATCCTGCGATCGTTCGCGTTCCAATTCGCGAACGATGCGATGGCTGAGGCCGATGAAGCTTTGGATGACACAGAAGATGCCTGACGCGGGAAAATCCGGCGTGAGGTCATACAGGCCGTTATTGACGGCACAACTCCAACAGAAAAAGGAATGATCATGGCTGCAGTTGATAATAATAAAAAATCAGGCAATACCAATACCAGTAGCGCCGGCAATACCGATAAAACTAACAGTGGCACTCCCGGCAATACAAGCGGAGCTGATGCTACTGCTTTTCAGGCGCAAGTGCAGGAACTAACCAATGTTAGCTTGGAGGCGACGAAAAGGAGTGTCCAGTTGCGCACTCTAACGACCAATCTCCAGACCATCAAGAAGGCCGCCGACGAACGCGTTTCGTAATGTCGGAGGCGGGTTTTAGACTGCCCCTTAGCGCGTCTCCTTATTGACGCGACGTAGTCCCGAAATGAGCCGCATGGCAATTGCCATGCGGCTTCTATCCTGTTTGAGAGATGCTCTGTGGATGACGCCGTTTCCCTCCGTTTCGAAGTGCGTTCGGGGCACTATTGCGGTCTGACCGGCAAGACGGATCTTCAAAAGTGTTTAATCGGCAGCGGCTTCGATGCCGATTTGGTCTTTGTCGAGCAGGGACTGGCACCGCATCACCTTCGTGTAACTCTTCTTGGCAAGTCGATCGAACTGGAGGCGCTTGCACCCGGAATCAGTATCGAGGGCAACCGGAATATCGCCGCAGGCCAGTCCGTTGTTGTGCCCCTTCCTGTCGTCCTGCTCGTAGGCGAGATGTCCATTGCTTTGTCCGTGCAGGATGCAGAGCCGCCTGGTTCGACCGGCATACCGCGCCTACCGATCGGTGTGCTCGCCATGGTCATAATCAGCTCACTCGGGATCGGCGCGCTTTCAGGCACGATCTCCTATCTTGGCAATGCAAGTGGATCGAGCCCCAATTCACTTCGGGCTGAAGTCGCGTCCAGAACGATCAGTCACCGCGCTGACAATGAACTTACGGAGGCAGCGGCCCAAGAGCTGCAGGAGGAAGTCGATCGAGCGGGTCTTCTCGACGTCAAGATTGGGTCGGCAAAGGGTGTTGTGACCGCCGAAGGCACCGTCACGTCTGAATCGGTCATCAGCTGGCAGAAGCTTCAGCAATCGTTCGATCGTCGCACCAAGGGTACTCTAACACTGGTGAACGGAGTGCTCATCAAAGAGGAGAAGGCGCCATCCGCAATCGCGGTCGAAGCTGTGTGGCATGGGGTCCAACCATATATTGTCATCGACAGCGAGAAGTATTTTGTCGGCGCCATTTTGGCTGATGGATGGGTGGTCGAACGTATTGAGGACAGCCGTGTGCTGCTGAGCAGGAATGGCCGCATTGCTGCTCTCCAATATTGAAAGCTCGCAGGCCCCATCAAGCAGCACTCTATGGCCAGCCAAACATCCTGCCGCGCTCGGTGCTGACAAGCTGGCTGCGTTGGAAACATTTGCTGCCCAGCCATTTCGCGCCTGCTTGTGGCTCTCATGCAGGGTCACGCGCTGGCCAAGGCTGAGGCGCCTTCGGAGTTCGAAAGCCACGTTTCATGGCGTAACAGCAGAGTAAGTCTCAACCGATTGCAAAGGTGTCTCGATGGCCAACGTCCTGCGTGACTTCATCAAGCGTGCGCCGGCCAGCCCGGATTTAATGGTTGCGTTGATGCTGCTTCTGGCTGTCGCGATGATGGTCATGCCTATCCCGGTCGTGGTGGTCGACGCCCTGATAGGATTCAATATGGGGTTGGCCATACTGCTGATGATGGTTGCCCTGTATGTCAGTACTCCACTTGATTTTTCCTCTTTGCCCGGCGTTATTTTGATTTCCACTGTATTCCGTCTCGCGCTCACGGTCGCAACGACGCGACTGATTCTGGCCGAGGGGGAGGCCGGCAGCATTATTCATACTTTTGGCGATTTCGTCATTTCAGGCAATATCGTGGTGGGTTTCGTCATATTTCTGGTCGTCACCATGGTGCAATTCATGGTCCTCGCGAAGGGTGCCGAACGGGTGGCAGAAGTGGCGGCGCGTTTCACGCTGGATGCTCTGCCGGGCAAGCAAATGGCGGTCGACGCAGAGCTACGCAACGGCCACATCGATGCCAACGAATCCCGCCGGCGGCGCGCCGAATTGGAGAAGGAAAGCCAACTCTATGGCGCGATGGACGGCGCGATGAAATTTGTGAAGGGCGATTCCATCGCCGGGCTGGTGGTTATCTGCATCAACATGCTGGGTGGAATTTCGATCGGCCTGCTCTCCAAGGGCATGTCCTTCGGCGAGGTACTGCATCACTACACTCTGCTGACGATAGGCGATGCATTGATATCGCAGATTCCGGCCCTTCTGCTCTCCATTACTGCGGCGACCATCGTCACCCGTGTGACTGGGACGGCGAGGATCAACCTCGGTACAGAAATGGTCAGTCAGCTCACGGCCAGCACTCGAGCCTTGCGACTGGCGGCCGGCGTCCTGGTTGTAATGGGGTTCGTTCCTGGGTTTCCCCTCCCCGTCTTTCTGATGCTGGCCGCAGTGTTCGCTGCGGTAAGCATTGTCAAGGCTGATGTGCTGGGCGCCGGCACTGCCGATGCGAAAGGTGGAACTGCAGCGGAGCCTAAGCAAGCCGCGCCTGCGAAGGAATTCCCGATCGCATTTTTTCTAGCGCCAGATCTTATGCAGGCGGTCGATCAAGCCGAATTGCAAAAACATATTGGGCGCGTTTCGCTCCTGGTCACAGCCGATCTGGGCATTATCGTTCCTCGCATCCCTGTCTTGGTTGACGAGCAGCTGCCTGCATCGCAATTCCGAATTGATGTCGAGGGCGTGCCAGTCGAACAGGACGCCTTAGATCCAAACCAGATGGCGCTCCGAGCCGATGTAGCGCACGTCGACTCGAGCGGTGTCCCCCTTAGACGTGAGCCGAAAACGGACAGACTCCCGGTTGAACATACCCCTGCAAAGGCCCTTACGGGCGCCGGCACGGAGCATAGGGCTCCCGGCGAACTCCTCGCCTTGCGCGTCCATGCAGCGTTGACCCGCTACGCACCGCGATTGGTGGGCATCCAAGAGACCCGACATTTCCTGGGCCGAATGGAGCAGGAATATTCTGAGCTTGTGAAAGAGGTGCTACGCACGACGCCGATTCCTCGGATTGCCGATGTTCTGCGCCGCCTCCTGGAGGAAGGTATCCCAATCCGCCACACCCGTCTCGTGTTGGAGGCATTGGCCGAATGGAGCGAGCGTGAGCAAAACGTTGCCCTGCTGACGGAATATGTCCGTTCTGGTTTGAAGCGACAGATCTGCCACCGCCATGCCAACACGGAGGGCATAGTGTCCGCCCTGGTCGTCGAGCGCGAGAGCGAGGATGTGATGCGTGGCGCGGTTCGAGATTCGGATGCAGGCCCCTATCTCGCACTGGAGGATCGGCAAAGCGAAGCGATGCTATCACAGATACGTCAGGTCCTTTCGAACGCAGAACCGGGTCAAACCCGCCCTATTCTGTTGACGTCGATGGATGTCCGACGTTTCGTCCGCGGCTTTCTGACGCGAAACGGGGTTGATCTCGCCGTGCTGTCTTATCAAGACCTCGCCTCCGACTTTACAATTCGCCCCGCAGGATCCGTCACACTCCCGCACGGATCGAACAGCGGATTGTTAGAGTAGTCCCACCTTTCCTAACTGAACGCCACGCGCCTCCCCGATAACTGAGAGATAACATGAATAGTAATACAGTTTCTCCATCGCCTATGTTTCTGCGCCGGAACTCACTTCTTTTTGCCGTACTCGCCATTCTGCCTTTGGGCGGTTGCGCCAGCTGGCAAAAGCCGGCTCTTTCCGTGCAGGAGACATCTTCCCCCGAGTTGCTCAGCGCCGATCAAATCGATCCGGCTATGCGCGAACGCATTTTGCGCGAAGTTGGTCAGGATGTTCAAGAGCGGGCTTTGCGGGATGAGGTGAAGCAGCACCCGGACAATGTTGATGCGGCGATACGACTTACAAATGCCTTGGTGGGCCAGAAGCGCCCGCACGAAGCGGTTGAGGTGCTCGACAGCGTCTTGGTTGCAGCCCCAGGAAACGTACGTGCATTGAATGCGAAGGGCGTGATTTTGGACATTGAGGGGCGGCATGACGCGGCACAGGCCCTGTATCGGCGAGCTCTCGAAAACGAGCCAGGCAATCAGATGGTGCAGCATAACTTCAATCTGTCGCTTGCCTTTAACGGCAAGTCCGAACAACCAAGGTTAGCACGATCGCAATAGGTGGGCACAGTGCATGCGCAGCCTGTTCCCCGGCTCGAACACGCGCTCGGCTCCCATCATAGATGGCCCCCTGAAGAGAGCCATATCTATGCAAAACAGTTGCTCCAGATCTGGCCGGCAGAGATCGGCAGGAGAGCCGGATGACATCACGCGGCCACCCGCAAGGCCACCCGCCTCGCTTCGTTGCCAGAGCGCCCTCTCCCTCGCCGGTCACCGTCTCGCAATGCGGCGACCTGGCTTAAGGCGGTCGACCGAGCGCCCGATGCAGTAGCCATGAATACGTAACGCAGCGATGGACCCGCCGGATCGTGTCGCGCTTGTGCTGGCCGTCCCTGCCATTACAGCACGGTGATTGTAGCTGGATCATATTCTAGAGGCATCGATGGTGTGGATGCCTTCGATCCAAACAATCGATTTGTTGAATTCGTCCGCCTGAGGAAATTAGCTGCGGCGATCCGACTTCCGACGCCTGCAGGCGCAAAACCAACAGCGTGAGCGCTGCGGGTCCGGATGCAGGCTGCAAAGTGCAATCACCAGCGCTGATAAGCGGCAAGTGAAGAATGTATCGCTCGGGCGACTCCTGTGTTGTGCACGGTTGCCCCGCGAGGTGAACTGTAGCAGCTTGGCAGCTCAGCGTTCACGAAAGGAGAAAAGATTTGGGGCCAAGCAAAGACCGGCTTTTTTGATTGTCTTGCTGTATCGCTATGGTGGGGCGGGCGCGACCGCTCCCATAATTCAATACGCTGCCTTTAGCGATGGACGATGACGGGATGCGTCGCCGAGACTTCAATGGTGGAGGAGCAGCGCACCCGTCGATCCATTTGCTTTCAGCGGCAACCGCCACTATGTAGCGACACTTCGCCCAACTGTGTTTCAAGCTGCCCGGAGAAGTTTATGACAGAAGAACCCCACAAGACCGACATCCTCATCGAGCTCACTGCCGATGTTGTATCAGCCTACGTCTCCAACAACCCCGTCCCGGCGGGGGAGCTTCCTGCCCTGATCGCCCAAGTGCACGGGGCTCTAAACGGCACGGCTGGACTCATACCGGCAGAAGAGCCTGTGCCTGTAAAAAAACCTGCTGTCCCGATCAAAAAGTCGATCGAACCGGACTACATCATTAGCCTTGAAGACGGCAAGAAATTCAAATCGCTAAAGCGCCATCTGGCGACGCACTATGGTCTGACCCCAGACGAATATCGCGCCAAATGGGGTCTGCCGTCGGATTATCCCATGGTGGCGCCGAATTACGCCGCTGCGCGCTCCGCCTTGGCCAAGACCATGGGACTCGGCCGCAAACCGAAAGAGCCGGAAGCCCCAGCCACGGCGCCGGCGAAACGGACCCGCAAGAAGGTCGCAGCCTAAATCCGTATCAACAGTCGTTCGGACGCGCAGCAGCCGTAGGCCCAATCTGCGCGGAATCAAAGGGCGGGGATGAGCCCCGCCTTTCCCGTCCAAGAGCCTCATTTCCAGAGTAATTCATGATGGCTCCAGCAATCCCTGCCGCGGCATTAACTTGCATGCTCCGGCCCGGGTTTCGAGCCGTCAATGCGTTCCGGCGATGACGAACCTTGTCAAGGCTTTCCCGGACCGTTAGCCAGCCTTGCTGAGGCTGCCTGCAGAGGACTTTCCCGTGCGGCGATCCTGTTCCACCTCGTAGTTGATCTTCTGGCCCTCATTAAGGGTCGACAGGCCCGCTCGTTCAACAGCGGAAATGTGGACAAAGACATCCTGACCGCCGTTGTCAGGCTGAATAAAACCAAAACCCTTCGTGCTGTTGAACCACTTCACCGTTCCAGTCGCCATATCCATTCCTTTGTAATAAGTCGCAACTTAGGCAGGCCATTCACGCCAGCCTGATTTGTACACGAGACTTTAGGCGCATCAAAATCGGAAAATTGCAAGGCCCACTCGATCGCCTGATCTCCAGCAGCAACTGCAACATATGCGAGGCGCGTGCCAGACGAGGCGTATGCCAGACGTTTCGTCGTGCGCTGTCGCTCGAACGTTGACAGAAACAATGACACACCTTGCAAACTCGGCACATCTTGTGGACGTGCTCGGGTCGCTTCTCGACTGCGATACCCGCTCCTGACCGGGTATCGTCGGCCAAAATGAGGGTTTTTGTCATGTGCCGCCAGACCGAAAGATCAGGCGCGCAGCGACCTGCACATTCAAACCGGAACCCGCGAACCTCGATTAGCTTCTGCCTGCTCCGAAGGGCGGTAGCCTGCTCTGAGGCGGGCCACTGTCGGGTTGAAAACCAACTGTCGGGTTCGGAACCCCAGATTGTCGGCAAGGTACGCGCCGCCCACTGGTTGGCCAAAGGGGCACTGGCTCCTGATCCTGCCGCCATGCTCGCCCGATCTCAACCCGATCAAGACAGGTCTGCTCAAAACTCAAGGCGCGGCTGCGGAAGAAGGCGGCCAAAACTTTCGACGCTCTCTGCGGAACTCTCGGCGATATCTGCCAGCTGTTGGAGCCAAATCAAAAACCATTAATTGCGACAGGTGATTTTATGACATTCATTGCGAAGAGGCCAGAATGAACAGCGGAAGAGAGTAGCAGCTCTCTGGTCGCGGCGAGGTGGATCGTCGACACGATCGGCACCTGGCCCGTGCGGGGATCGCACCGCAGCCAGCACCAGAGCCAGATCTTGACCGCTTGCCTTGCTCAGGCGCCACAACAACGAGTGGCTGGAAGCAGATCCACGTGAACTCAGCGATATCGATCAGACGATGCTTACCCTCATGAAAGCCGATCCCGACGCTGTCCAGCGCCGCGAAATCCTGACCAGCATATGGCGCATCGGATGCCACCGCCTGCACACTCACCATCGACATGCCGGAACTCGGAACCAAAGGCCGCAAGCCTCGCCGGCCTCGGCAAAATGGAGCGGCCGCGCCTTCATCCGGGGCGGCCGGGCCAATGTTCGCCAGGCCCTCTACATGCCCGGCCCTTCGCCCTGCGCTTCAACCCCGACCTCAAGGCAAAATACCAGGCGCTAAAGGCGGCAGGCAAACCCGCAAAGGTCATCATCTTGTTGCGAAAGCTCCTCATCCTAGCAAACGCTCTCCTCAAGGCGCAGCGAAAATGGCCCCTAAAACCCTTGACCGAAACGGATACCTTAGCCTTTCAGGTGAGGCGGGCCGAGATAGACCAACCGCGGGTTTAACTTCGCGAGTTTAAGCTGATTATGCCGATGCAACTCTAGCGCCTGCGCGACCGTTTTAGCTTCCATCAACAAGGCGGCAGGGTGGGAGGAAGTACCCTCCCCTGCCGCGAACAAGCTTTGGACAAAGCCCCACCTTGTCCGTAATGTGATCGGGAGGCCGGGGCGCGGCGGTGCTCAGCGGATGTGACGCGCGAGATCTGCGACCCTACCCATCAGCACTTCCATCGGTCCTCGCTGGAAGACGCGCAGCCAAAGCACCGCAAAAGTGCTGATAACCACAACGAAGCCAAAGAGCGTGGACAGGCTCTCGTCTTTGAAAATGTTTATCTTCATAAGATAGGCTATTCCCGCAATGTGCAGCACATAGGCCGTCAAAGACATCGAGCCGACTGCGATTATTGGCCAGACCAGCTTTCGCAGACGCGGGAGCGCATCCACAGCGAGCATGCAAGCCGCCAAGATGATCATTGCGCAACCGGTGCTGCCCACGATCGAAAGCGTCGTTTCGCTATGAGGTGCGGCTATCCATGACGACTTGACTATAAATGACGACTTGGAAGGCTCAAAAGCGCCGTCAACGTCAGACCACCACAAGGAGGTTTCAGTCAAAGCGCGGGAACTCAGCGCGAGCAAGGATCCCCCATGGCCCAACACGGCCAGCGCGACCCCCGCCAGACCAAGGCGCCAATGCGCTGCTAGCGTATTAAGATTAAGGCGCGCGATGGCCATGCCAGCGATGAGGAAAGGAACCCAGGTCACCGCGGGATAGTAGCCGTTGACCATGAGGTTGAAGACCGGGTCGAGGAGGTTGGGGGCAACCGACAGAAGGGAGGAACGGACTTGCGGGAGAACTAATGCCGTAGCGGCAGCGATCAAGCCCAGCTGATATGCGCTGAGCCGATGGAGCGGCAATACCAACAAGAAGCAAATTCCGTAGTATTCTAGGATGACTTCGACCTGGGTACCGAGGCAGCCCAGGATTGAGCCAAGCGCGAGCAAAACAAGGGCACGAATTGCGACTCTGGCGATGGCCTGTCTACCGGCTATCCCCGACTTCGGCGCCTTGCGACCTGTAATCAGGAGGATTGAAAAACCGGCCAATACGGCAAACAGGGCCGACGGCCGCCCATGGGTTAGTTCCATCAGAAACCCGACTAGTCCTCCTTCGCCGGGGTCGGGACCGAGATGGGCGGCATACATCCCGAAGACAGCCAGGCCCCGAGCGAGGTCGATGCCGACCAGCCGATCTACTACCGACCCATTCCTAGCGTCGGCAACCGGTGCCTTCATTACCATGGTAGATTCCCTTGTTGGGTGTGTGGATCGCGGGAGCCGCGATAGGAGAGCCGGTCGGCTGCTGCCGTCGCCTCGTGAAAGGGTTCAAAACATCGCGCCATCTGGCGCATCGAGCCGGCGACAGAGCTGTTCAGCCATTAGCCTGGGGTAAGAACAACAGATCGGCTCACAAAGCCTGTGTCACGGACCTGAAAAGTGGTGTCGCGGAACCGTCGTTTTTTGCATGATGGCTAAGCCGAGAGATCCACTGCACCGACGAGAGACTCAGCGACGTTAGATATCCGATCAGTACGCCGCGGCTCCGCCGGTGACGATCACCCCGGGTGTCAAGGCCAGGGCGTAAACCTGCCATAATCTGTGGTAGTGCGCCCGCGACCAATCCGTTCGACAAAGCTCGGCGCATGGTCGAGCCAATCATATTCTTCCATGTGGCTGTTGCCTGAAAAACCGAAGACGCCGTTCGCTGGTCCAGCTGTTCCAGACCTCGGCCTGCGTCGGTCATTAGAACCGGCGCGCCTGTTTCCCAAATCAATTTGCTGATGCAGCCGCCGGGGGTCACATTGAGCAAAAGTGCCGAGGTCAGGACGGGTTTCATAGGGGCTCTTCGTTTGGCTTTGTTAACGACCCCTTTCTTGCAAGTTGTAGCTGACAGCAGCCTGAAAGCTCCCCAAATAATTCGCTGCCGCCGGTTCAGCCTATTGTCAGCTTCGACCAATAAGATGGGAGCCTTGCCCTCATACCGGAGCTCGGCAGCATGATGCGAATACTGCTCACTGAAGACGATAAGGACCTTGGAAGTGCTATGCACGATCATTTGGTGGCTGGTGGCCACGCGGTCGACTGGGCCAAGAACCTGTCCGAAGCGCGCGATTATGCAGCTGTGGTCGGCTACGACCTTATTTTGCTCGACGTTCACCTGCCGGACGGCAATGGGATCGACTATCTGCGGGAGCTGATCAAGGAACTTGAATCGGCACCGGTCATCATTCTGACAGCCTGCGATCGGATTTCGCATCGCATCGAGGGCTTCAACGCTGGAGCCGACGACTATTTGGTCAAGCCGTTCGATCTGGGGG
>NZ_RZPH01000429.1:0-4792 GCF_004022825.1 Mesorhizobium sp. M7A.F.Ca.CA.004.04.2.1 | reverse complement strand
GGTGATGCGGCTCAACCTCAACCAGCAGAGCAGCGGCAGCGCCTGGCACTGGCACAAGAACCTGATCGATTCGCTGATCCCGATCGTCGATTGCGGCGTCCATTATGTCGACGTCATGTGCCAGCTGACCGGCGCCAAGCCGGTGCGCGTGCATGGCATCGGCGCCAAGCTCTGGGCGGAAGCCGACAAGCAGAATTACGGCCACCTGCACGTCACCTTCGATGACGGCTCGGTCGGCTGGTACGAGGCGGGCTGGGGCCCAATGATGAGCGAAACGGCCTATTTCGTGAAGGACGTGGTCGGCCCCAAGGGCGCGGTGTCGATCGTCGCCGGCCAGCAGGCAAGCAATGCTGCCGAACTTGCAGAGGTTTCGAGTTCCGCCGACATCGACCGCCACACCAAGACCGATGCGCTGAAGATCCATTATGCTCAGGTCGACGGCGACAAGAATTTCTCGAAGCCCGACGAGATCGTCAGCATGGAGGACGAGCCCGGCCACCAGGAGCTCTGCGACCGCGAGCAGGCCTTCTTCCTGCGCGCCATCCGCGAGGATCTCGACCTCACCGAGCAGATGGATGCGGCGGTCAACAGCCTGCGCATCGTGCTGGCCGCTGAACAGAGCATCGCACTCGGGCGGACCATCGACCTGGCCTGACGCAATCCGGCTGCTGGCGGCAATCGTTTCAGGCCGGCGCTGCCCCTCACCCTTACCCTCTCCCCGTGAAGAACGGGGAGAGGGGGTCGTCAGCGTTGGAGCGTCTCCCTTCTCCCCGTCACTATACGGGGAGAAGGTGCCGGCAGGCGGCTGAGGGGCGGCGCCAACGTTGGCAAGATCAACGAACGACGGGAGAGAGACATGGTCACCGAAAGTCTGCTGAAAACCTATGCCGAGTCCGACGCGCTCGACCTTGCGGCACTTGTGAAGCGGGGCGACGTTTCACCGGGGGAACTGGTGGAGGCGGCGATCACGCTGGTCGAGCGGCTCAACCCGACGCTCAATGCGGTCATCCATCGCCTCTACGACATGGCGCGCGCCCAGGCCGAGACAATCGACACATCAGCGCCCTTCGCCGGCGTGCCGTTCCTGCTCAAGGAGCTGGCCTCGTCCTGGACCGGGGCACCGAACACCAACTCCTCATTCTACCTCAGGGATGTCGTTGCCGATTTCGACACCGAGGTCGTTCGCCGCATGAAGGCGGCCGGGCTGGTGCTGGTCGGCAAGTCGAACGCGCCGGAGAACGGTTGGTCGATCACCACCGAACCAAAACTCTACGGTGTGACCAAGAACCCGTGGAAGGAAGGCATCACGCCCGGCGGCTCGAGCGGCGGCGCTGCCGCGGCCATCGCTTCGCGCATGGTGCCGATCGCCGAGGCCAGCGATGGTGCAGGCTCGATCCGCATTCCGGCCTCCTGCTGCGGTATCGTCGGGCTGAAACCGTCGCGCGGCCGCGTCAGCCTCGCGCCGTTCGGCGACTATTGGTATGGCGGCGCGTACTTCCTGTGCTGCTCGCGCACCGTGCGCGACACGGCGGCCTATCTCGACGCGGTTGCCGGCGCGCTGCCGGGCGACCCCTATACGCCGCCGGTGCCCGATGGTTCTTGGCTCAGCCTGTCGGCACGGGCGCCAAAGAAGCTGCGCATCGGCTTTTCCGTCACGCCACCCAACGGCACGGCGATCGATGCGGAGGTGAAGGCGGCGGTGCTGGCAACCGTGGCTGCGCTCGAGCGGCTCGGCCACGACGTCGAGGAGCACGATATGCCGCTCGACGCGAACGCTGTGTGGAAGACCTACACCAACATGACCTGCGTGCAGACGGCGGCGACGTTCGACTACCTTGAGACGGTGATCGGCCGGCCGGTGACGCCAGGCGATGTCGAGGCGGTGACTTGGGCAATCATCGAGCGCGGCCGCTCGACCAGCGGCACCAGGCACATCTCCGATGTCGAGCAGCTCAGGCAGGTCGGCCGCGACATCGTCGGCGACCTCGGCGCCTACGATATCTTCATCACCCCGACCCTGACGCAGCTGCCGCGTCCGTTCGGCTATTACGACATGTCGGAAACCGACATCGACCGCTACAACGCCAAGTGGGCGGATTCGGTGTTTGCGTTCCCCTTCAACATCTCCGGCCAGCCGGCGATCTCGCTGCCGCTCGGCTGGTCGAAAGACGGCGTGCCGATCGGCGTGCAACTGGTCGGCCGCTACGGTGACGAGGCAACGGTGCTGGCCGCGTCGGCGCAGCTGGAGCAGGAGATGCCGTGGAGCGATCGGCGGCCACCGGTGAGTGGTTAGGTGCTGGCCACCTCACCACCGAGTTCCGTGGCGCCCCCCTCTGTCCTGCCGGACATCTCCCCCTCAAGTGGGGAGATCGGCTGCTACGACCACCTTCGCCAATATTCGACGTTGAAGACGAAGACCGACGCCGAAACAGTCAATCTCCCCACTTGAGGGGGAGATGCCCGGCAGGGCAGAGGGGGGCGCCGTAGAGCGCTATCTTTGAAAAACGACCACGCCCTCGCTACCCAATCCTCTCCAGCCGTCTCGGCAAGCGGTTCATGGCGACAGCCCCGTCCGGTGTGATCAGGAACTGATCCTCGAGATTGAAGCTGGCGAGGCCGTCTATGTAGAGCGGGATCTCGAAGGCCAGCACCATGCCGGCTTCGATGACGACATCGCTATCGGCGGCGATGAACGGCCATTGCTCCGAGAAGACCGACTGGCCGACGCCATGGCCGAAATGACCGCGGCGGTAGGTGCGCAGCCCTTGCCGCGCCAGGCTGTCGGTGGCGACGCGATGCACGTGGGTGAGCGTGGCTCCCGGAACAAGCGCTGCCAGCCCGTCGTCAAAGGCCCGCTCGGCGATCGCGTGCAGTTCGGCCTGCTCGGCGGATGGCGATCCGAAGGTGAAGTTGCGCGACATGTCGGAGGCGTAGCCGCCGACCGTGCAGACCATGTCGCACTTCAGCGGATCGCCAGGCATGGCTTTCGCATCGGTGCTTTTGGCCTTCGCGCCCAGCGTCACATATTCGGCTGTGGCGACCGGATGGGACAGGCCGGACGCGGCCGTGGCGACGCCTTGCCGATAGAGGGCAATGAGATCGCCCTGACGCATGCCGGCCATGGCATCGACCTGCAGCCGCTCCAGCCCGGCTTCCGACAGGATGATGCCTTGCTGGAGCAGATCGATCTCGCGCGGCGACTTGATGGCCCGCAACCTGTCGAGCACGGCCGAGCCGTCGACCATCGTGCAGCCCGGCAGCAGCGCCTGCATGACCGAGAGATCGGCGGCGGGAATAAAATCGAGATCGACGCCGATCCTTGCGCGCTCAAGTCCGAACCCGCTCAGGATCTCCTTCAGTTCGCGGACGGAACGGGCAAGTTCGAATGTTGCCGGCCGGGAAAAACCAGGCGCCCGGCCAGACGAGGCAAGGCCGGCCTCGACGCGTTGCGCCAGCCCTTGCCCTGCGGTCGAGGCGTCAAGCGTGGCGGTTTCGATCCAGATCGGGTGGCTGCGGATGACGGCATCCGACAGAGCCAGTTGCTGCTGTCCCGCATTGAAATCCGCCACCACGACGCCCACCGGCAAGTCTTGGCCAGCCGGGATGACGACGAAGCCGGCGCCGGCGCGCCGGAACAGTCCCGACGGCCCGATCGAGGCTCCGGTCGCATAGTGGAAGGCCTCAGGCGCGCACAGCACCAGCGCCTCGATGCCGGCGCGGTCCATCAGTTGCGCCGCGCGCTGGCGATCGACAAAGCCTGTCATGGGTTTCTCCACTGTCCGAAGCGGCAACGGAGCATTCCGGGTGCGCACAATCAAGCCGCTGACAGCAGCTACTTGATCGATTCCAGCTTGGCGACGGCGGCGGTGAAGCCGGCCAGCGACACCGGGATGGTGACCGGCTTGCGGGTGACCGATTCCATGCCGATGTTCAGATTGGTCCCGGACTTCATGGCCTTGATGAGATCCGCCGACAACGGCGTGGCGGCATAGGCGCCGTTCTGGTCGCTGGTCTGGATGGCAATCGTCGTCTTCTGGCCCTGGTCGATCTGGAAGGAGGCGCCGGACGGCAGGAACAGGCCGTGCGGCAGGGCAAGCAGCATGGCGAGGCTGCCATTGCCGTTGTCGCGGCGCACGGTCACGGTCAGCACGCGCTGCCCGGTCTTGGCCTCGGTCAGGTTCTGCGACACCTGGCACTGAAGCTCGGTGGTCGCCGAACCGGAGGAGCAGTTCACCGCCCACGGATTGGCATCGGCCGGTTTTGCATTGGTTTCAGCCGGCTTTGGCTGGGCCGGCTTGGCATCTTCGGCAAGGGCTGGGCCGGCGGCCAGACCAAGCCACAGGGCGGCCAGCCCCGCGGCCACGCCAAGTAAATTAGACTTGTCTAAAGTAAGTGCCATGTTGTTTTGCCGGATGCCTTGCATGTTTCCTCGCCGCGCCCCGGTATTCTCCCGAGCATGGCTTGATACAACACTCGCGACTGTTCCGAAAGCCGAGCCGGAGGCAAGCAAGCCGGCGAAATTACTGTGGCCTTTCAGACACAGCGAGCAATTTTGCAGGAAAGCTCTAGAAATCGGATCGGCCAGGACTCGCTATACAATAGAATTCGAGTAAGAATCTACACGGGGCGCGTGTAGTCCCCGAAGGACTCGCCAGGGATGGGAACTACCGAGACTTCTCGGCAAGTTGGTGAGATAGCGGCGCGTGGGGAGGATTTCCACATTCGCGCTGGCTATCGCCGTTCGCAAATCGCCAGGCATCTTTGGAAGACGACGGCGCTGACGACGCTGGCG
>NZ_RZPH01000428.1:0-4793 GCF_004022825.1 Mesorhizobium sp. M7A.F.Ca.CA.004.04.2.1 | reverse complement strand
CGCGAGACAACATCGCGCATGTCGCCGATCCGCGTTTCGATCTGCAGATTGCCGACGCCGAAAGCTTTTCATCCCTTCAGGGCTTCGATGAGATCATCCATCTCGCGTCGCCGGCGTCGCCGCTTTGGTACATGCGCGAGCCGGTACGCACGATCAAGGCCAATATCGGCGGCGCGCTCAATCTCCTGACGCTGCTCAAGCCCGGCGGTCGCTTCTGCTTCGCCTCGACCTCGGAAGTCTACGGCGACCCCCTGGTTTCACCGCAACCCGAGAGTTACAGGGGATCGGTGGACTGCACCGGTCCCAGGGCTTCCTATGATGAAAGCAAGCGCTGCACAGAGGCATTGCTGTTCGAGCAGCAGCGGGTCGGCGGGCTCGACATTCGCGTCGTCAGGATATTCAACACATATGGGCCACGAACCCGCATCGACGACGGACGCGCCGTCTCGAATTTTGCCATCCAGGCACTGACAACCGGGGTTCTGACGGTTTATGGCGACGGCTCCCAATCGCGCAGTTGGGGTTATGTCGACGATATCGTCGAGGGGCTGGAACGTTACTTCTGGCGCGACGGCATCTCGCATCGCGGTCCTCTGAACATTGGCAACGACCACGAGGTTTCGGTCCTGCGCATCGCGGAATTCGTAAGATCGCTTGTCCCCGGCAGCCGCATCGAGCACCACCCTCCAGCTCCCCAGGATCCGACAAATCGGTGTCCGGACCTGACTTTGGCGAGGCATGTCCTTCCTGGCTGGGAAGCGAGGACGAGCTATCAGGAAGGCATCGGGCGCACCTTCGATTGGTTCCGCCAGCGAATTGCGGCCGCGAGCATTTCGGCCTCCACGGCCTGACGCGTCCGGTATCGCGGCTAAACCTCTTTCTGCCTGCTCACTCAGTCACCATCTCATCGGGCGCATCGTCAATCGCCGAGCAATGGCCGTACCCGCGGAAAGATATTGACTGTATGTTTAGTCATAGTTACTCCTGAGGTCGCGAATTGAGTTGGACAGCCGGCGCCAGCCGGTGAATGGCCACAATGAAGAGGGGAATATCTCGACCGCGATGCGGCTTGCCGTTGCCGGTGCGCCGCATGCCGCGAGTGCGATGTCGACGGCCGCTCTCGTGCCGTCGATCGGCATTGTCGCGGTCATCTTTTCGTCAGCAGGAAACGGACCTGAGGCCGTAACGCCGCCGGTCCAACAATGGGAGCATGCAGCATGAACTTGAAACTGACCGTGACGGCCATCGGCCTGTCGCTGCTGACTGTCACGGGCGTGGCCCGTGCCGACGGCGAGCTCAACATCTACAATTGGGGCAATTACACCAGCCCCGACCTGATCAAGAAGTTCGAGGAGACTTACAAGGTCAAGGTCACCGTCACCGACTATGATTCCAACGATACTGCCTTGGCCAAGGTCCGGCAGGGCGCCTCCGGCTATGACATCGTCGTGCCTTCGGCGAGCGTCGTGCCGGTCTGGATCAGCGAAGGTCTGCTCTTGGAGACCGATCCCAACAAGATGGAAAACTTCAAGAACGTCGATCCGAGGTGGGTCGATGTTCCATTCGATCCAGGCCGTAAATACACCGTTCCATGGCAGTGGGGCACGACCGGCATTTCGGTGAACAAGTCGGTCTATGCCGGCGATCCGAACACATCGGCGATCTTCCTCGACCCACCTCCCGAACTCGTCGGCAAGATCAATGTCGTACCCGAAATGGGTGACATCATGTTCCTCGCCATCGCTTACGAGGGTGGCAAATATTGCAGCAGCGACATGCAGATGCTGAAGAAGGTGCATGACAAGCTGGTGGAGGCGAAGGCGAGATGGCTTTCGCTCGACTATGCGGCCGTCGATGGCCTGGGCAGGGGCGACATCGCCGCGGGCGTCAACTGGAACGGCATATCGCTGCGCGAGCGGCTTGAGAACGACAAGATCGTCTATGGCTATCCCAAGGAAGGCTATCCGATCTGGATGGACAATGTCGCTGTCCTCAAGGACGCCAAGAATGTCGACAACGCCAAGCTGTTCCAGAACTTCATCATGGATCCGCAGAATGCGGCGCTGATCTCAGCCTTTGCGCGTTATTCGAACGGCATCAAGGGCTCGGAAGCCTTCATGCCCGACGACATGAAGACCGCGCCGGAAGTCAACATTCCCGCCGAGTTCGCCGCCAAGGGCCAATTCATGCTGGCCTGCCCGCCCGATGTGCAGGCGCTCTACACGAAGATCTGGACCGACCTGCAGAAATGACCTGACCAGGCTTTCCCGCGCCGCCGCACGCGGCGCGGTCATCTTCCGTCCATGCCAAACGCGATGCGCAGATCGCAGGAGACTTCCCATGACCGATCTCGACCTTTGCTACATGCCGGCCAGCGAGGCGCTGCGGCTGTTCAAGGCAAAGAAGCTTTCGCCCGTCGAACTGATGCAGGCCACCATCCGCCGCGCCGAAGCCACCAAAGCGACGATCAACTGCCTCACCTTCACGCATTTCGACGAGGCGATAGACCTGGCCAGGAAAGCCGAGGCAAAATACGCCAGGGGCGCCCGGACCGGGGCGCTCGAGGGCCTGCCGATCGGCATAAAGGACGAGAGCTACATCAAGGGCAAGCGGACCTCGCACGGCTCGCTGCTGTCCGGGGATGCTATCGGTGGCCATACCTCGACGATGAACGAGCGCATCATCAAGGCCGGAGGCATTGTCCATGCCCGCACGGCGACGCCTGAATTCAGCTGCGCCGGCTACACCTGGTCGAAACGCTGGGGCGTGACGCGCAATCCGTGGAACCCGGATTTCACGCCCGGTGGTTCGTCGGGAGGCTCCGCGGCGACGCTGGCATCCGGCACGTCGTCGATCGCCACCGGTTCGGACATTGCGGGATCGATCCGGATTCCCGCGTCGGCCTGCGGTCTTGTCGGCTTCAAGCCGCCTTACGGGCGCAATCCGGACGAGCCGCCATTCAACCTCGACTTCTACTGCCACACCGGACCGCTGGCGCGAAACGTCGGGGATGCGATCCTGCTGCAGAATGTGATGGCCGGACCAAGCCCGCTCGACATCGCCACGCTGCGCCCGAAACTGCGCCTGCCGCTCGAGTACAAGCCGATCAAGGGCTGGAAGATTGCTTTCTCGATGGACCTTGGTTCTTTCGAAGTCGACCCGGACGTGCGCAAGAACACGCTTGCCGCCTGCGATGTGTTCCGTTCGCTCGGCGCCACGGTCGAGGAAGTCGATCTGGGCTGGGGCGACGAAGTGCTCAGGGCGGGCATGGCCTATCTCGAGCATCTGTTCGGCGCATCGCTGTCGCAGCTGCTCAAGAAGCACGGCAAGGACATGACGAGCTATGCCAGGCAGTTCGCCGAGGACGGGCAAAAGTCGAAGGCGACGGACTTTGTCGGAACACTCGACGTGGCGGCCAGGATGTACCAGACGCTGGGGCCGCTGCTGGAGACCTACGATGTGCTGATCTGCCCGACCAACGCGCTTCCCTCCGTGCCGGCGGAGTTCGATCAGACCACGGGTACGGTCGAGATCAACGGTAAGCAGGTGAACCCGTCGTTGGGATGGGTGATGACGACGCCGTTCAACATGATGAGCCGTTGTCCGGTTCTGTCCATCCCTTCGGGTCGGGCGGCAAGCGGCGTGCCGACAGGCATCCAGATCGTCGGCCGCACCTATTGCGATGCCGATGTTTTCCGAGCGGCCATGGCCTATGAGACGGCCAACGGGCAGTGGTACACAAACGCCGAAACGCGTCCGTCGCTATAACAGGGCGATGCGGCTCTTGCCGCGGTTGGAGAGCCGACGCCGGACACCTCGAATAGACGAATCTGTGGTGGCGCCGGTGATCGCGCCAGAAGGTCCGAAAGGAGCTGGACGAAGATGGCGCAACAAAAGGCTGCGGCGGCAAAACGCAAAGGCGCTACGGCGAAGAATGGGCGTGCGGCAAACGATGCCGCGCCGCCCAAGGACCGTCGGCGCGAGCGCGGCGAAGCCAGCGTGCAGCGGATCATCGACGCCACCATCGAACTCATCGCGGAGGAGGGGCTGGCAAGCGTCACCATGCAGCGCATCGCCGAACATGTCGGCTCGTCCAATGCCCTGGTCGTCTTCCATTTCCGCAGCAAGGAGAACCTGTTTCGCGCCGTCCTGCAGTATCTCAGCGATCGATATGATGAGCTGTGGGTGACGTTGGTGCGGGCGCCCGGCCTGTCGCCGGTTGAGCGGGCTCTGGGCGCGGTCGATTGCGCGCAACGTTTCGCCCGCCAGCATCCGAAATGGGTTTCAGTTTTTGTCGTGTTTTCCAGCGACCGCAAGAGCATGCAGATCTACAACGAAATCGGCCTGCCGAGCGACCTTGCCTACACCGCCGAGGCGCGCGAGCTGCTGATCGAGATTTCGCGCAGTGGCGGTTATACCGGCGTCGACATCGATACGCTGTCGGAGAGCCTGAATTATCTGGTTCATGGCGCCTGGTATTGGGATCATCTCAATCCGTCCAGCCGTGACACCAACGTGCTGCGCAAGACCATGCTGCTCCTGCTGCATCAGGCGTTCCCCCGGCATTTCGAACTGATGCGCTAACTGCTTCAGGGCTGCCGCAGATGGCAGCCGGCCTGCCGCTTTTGCGCCAGATACTCGTCGACAAGCTGGCGGTAGCGTACCTTGCCGAAGCTTGGGAAATGCCCGCCATGCACGACTGAGACATGGAGGTCGCGCAGGCGCATCAGCGTCGCCATGTAGTCGGGAATGTCTGAGTGGTAGACGTCGTCGATCAGCGGGCCGTCATATAT
>NZ_RZPH01000427.1:0-4817 GCF_004022825.1 Mesorhizobium sp. M7A.F.Ca.CA.004.04.2.1 | reverse complement strand
ATATTGACGGACATGTGCGGTTGTCGAACTCGACGCCGACGCCGATCGCGATCGGCGAGTCGCTCTATTCCATTCGCCATTTTCGCGAATACATGCAGAAAGGCGCCTGCTCGATCGTGCAGGTCGATGTCGGCCGCATCGGCGGCATCACGCCCTGGCTCAAGATCGCGCACGCGGCGGAGGCCTTCGACATTCCGGTCTGCCCGCATTTCCTGATGGAACTGCATGTCAGCCTGACCTGCGCTGTTCAGAACGGCCGATACGTCGAGTACATTCCGCAGCTCGACCAGTTGACCGGCAAGCGCCTGCGGATCGAGGATGGCCAGGCGCTGGCGCCCGACGAGCCGGGCATCGGCATCGATTGGGACTGGGACGCGGTCAAGGCCATGAGCATCGCCGAATTCACCACGGCGATCACGAAATAGGAGACGGGCATGCAGCGGATGGGGATGGTTCTGCGACTGAAGCCGGAAAAGGTCGATGAGTATGTCCGCCTCCATGCCGCCGTCTGGCCCGACGTGCTGGCCATGATCTCCGCCTGCAACATCAAGAATTATTCGATCTACCTGAAGCGGCCGGAGAACCTGCTGTTCAGCACTTTCGAATATCACGGCAGCGACTACGAAGCCGACATGGCGAAGATGGCGGCCGATCCGAAGACGCAGGAATGGTGGGCGGTCTGCATGCCATGCCAGGAGCCGCTGGCGACGCGCAAAGAGGGCGAGTGGTGGGCCGAGATGGACGAGGTCTTCCATCATGATTGAAGGCGGTTTCGACCCTGCCTTGCTCGTTCAATCCTGGCCAAAACCCTCAAAACCCCGGCCGATCGTCACTTTCGGCGCCGGATCGATCGTCGGCGACGCGCATTTCCCGGCCTACAGGAAGGCCGGCTTTCCAGTAGCCGGGCTTTATGATCCCGACCACGCCAGGGCTGAAAAACTGGCCAGCCAATGGGGCGTGACGGCCTTTGGCTCGGTCGAAGAAGCTGCTGCCGTCGAGGGCGCGATCTTCGATCTTGCCACCCCGCCGTCGCGTCATGCCGATGTGCTGAAGTCCTTGCCTGATGGCGCAGTGGCGCTGATCCAGAAGCCGATGGGCAGCAATCTTGCCGAGGCGACCGCGATCCTCGAGATCTGCCGTGCCCGGAAGCTGCACGCAGCGGTGAACTTCCAATTGCGCTTCGCGCCGATGATGCTGGCGCTCAAGGGTGCTATCGGCAAGGGCTGGCTCGGCGAGATCGTCGACTTCGACGCCTGGCTGGCGCTGGCGACACCATGGCAGCTTTGGGAATTCCTGCTCAAGGCGCCGCGCGTCGAGATCGCCATGCATTCGATCCACTATCTCGACCTGATCAGGCAATTGCTCGGCGACCCCAAGGGTGTGCACGCCAAGACGCTCGGCCATCCCAACCATGCCGTGGCGCAGACGCGCACCAGCGCCATTCTCGACTATGGCGACACCGTGCGCTGCGCGCTGTCGATCAACCACGACCATAAGTTCGGCCGCCGGCACCAGGCCTGCGAGTTCCGCATCTGCGGCACAGAAGGTGCCGCCTATCTCAAGCTGGGTCTCAACCTCGATTATCCCACAGGTGAGCCGGATGTGCTGGAGATTTACCCCAAGGGTGGAACGGACTGGGTCGCGGTGCCCTTGGCCGGCGAGTGGTTTCCAGACGCCTTCGTCGGCCGCATGGCCAATGTCCAGCGTTTTGCCACCGGAGAAGATGCTATGTTGATCAGTCCGGTCGAGGATGCCTGGAGCACGATGGCGCTGGTCGAGGCGGCGTATCAGTCGAGTGCGGCACCGGCGACGCCGATCGCGGAAAGACCCTGATGGAACAGATACAGTATTTCGAAGACTATGAGATTGGCGCGTCGCGCCTGACCAGCGGCCGCACCATCACCGAGACCGACTTCATCGTCCATGCCGGCCACACCGGCGATTTCTTCCCGCACCACATGGACGCCGAGTTCATGAAGACGACGCCATTCGGCCAGCGCATCGCGCACGGCACGCTGGTGTTCTCGGTCGGCATCGGGCTGACGGCAACCGTCATCAACCCTGTCGCCTTTTCCTACGGCTACGACCGGTTGCGCTTCATCAAGCCGGTGTTCATCGGCGACACGATCCGGACGCGCACCACAATTGCGGCCAGGGAAGACGACCCGAAGAGGCCGGGGTCGGGACGGGTGATCGAACGCTGCGAGGTGATCAACCAGCGCGGCGAAGTGGTGCTGGCGGCCGACCACATCTACATCGTCGAACGCAGGCCGACGCAGGGCTGAGACTTGGGAAAGTCCTAGAGCATTTCATTATCGTACCCGCCAACCCTGAGTTCTTTTCAGGATACCTTTCGAAACAGCCACGTGAATGATCCGCGCGAATGCGTTGGTGTAGAAGATCATCATGCCCATGGCAGCAGCAGGCGCGGTGTCGCCAGCGTCGTCCATGTTGAGCACTGCAACCGAGGCGAGCGCCGTGTGTGTTGTATAGATGAAGACCACCGCGGAAACCGTCGTCATGGCGTTGACGAAAAGATAGATCGAGATGTCAAGGATTGCCGGCAGACAGATCGGCACTGTCACCCGCGTGAACAGGCGATAGAAAGGCTGCTTCAGCGAGGCCGCGACCGGCTCGAACTCACGATCGATCTGCTTCAGCGCCGTCAGGGCCGTCAAATGACCGACCGTGTAAAAGTGCGTCACGGTGCAGACGACCAGGATCGCCATTGTGCCGTAGATCGCGTGCAGCGGATTGGCCGGATTGTTGAAGAAGAAAATATAGGCCAGGCCAAGCACAAGCCCCGGCACCGCCATCGGCAGCATGGCGAGGAAGTGGAAGGCTGCCCGTCCGGTCCTGAAGCCTTCGGTCTTTTCGACGATGTAAGCGCCGACGAAGACGATGACGGTTCCAAACACAGCGGTCAGCAACGAGAGCGTGATCGAGTTGTAGTAAGAAGCCCAGCCCCCGCCATCCATGCGACCGAACGCGAAATTCTTCAGGCTGAGACTGAGGTCGTAGGGCCAGAACTTGACCAGCGCGGCGTACTGGCAAATGCCGATGATGCCGGCGATGAACAACGCGACCAGGCTGCAATAAGCCAGACAGACCAGGTCGAAGCGGCGATTGGGTTTTGCCTCGTAAGGCACCGAGCGGGCCGACAGGAGCGAAACCTGCCTACGCTGGACCAGGCGGTCGACGACGAAGGCGGCGATGGCCGGGATCAGCAAGATGACCGAGACCACCGCCCCCATCTCGAAATTCTGCTGACCAATCACTTGCTTGTAGATATCGACGGCGAGCACGTTGAACTGGCCGCCGATGACCTTCGGCAAGCCGAAATCGGTGATGACGAGCGTAAACACGACAAACGCCGCGGAGATCAAACCGTAGCGCGCGCCCGGAATGGTAACGACCCAGAACGTCCGCCACTTGCTGGCGCGCAGCGAAGCGGCGGCTTCATATTGGCGCTGGTCGGAGATCGCCAGTGCCGTCGAGATAATGATCAGAGCATGGGGAAAGGTGAAGAATATCGAGCCGACGACAATCCCCAACGGACCGTAGATCGATATGCCGCCAAGCACGCTTTTCAACAGGCCCTGGTTGCCGAACAGATAGATGAGGGCGATGCCGGGCAGTAGCGACGGCACCAGGATGGGAGCCATGGCGATGAGCCTGAATAGGCCCTTGAAGCGCATCTTGCTTCGGTTCAAAGCGTAGGCGAAGCCGAAGGCTATGCCGACCGTGATGATGGTGCTGATCAGCGCGATCAGGAAGGAGTTCTGGATCGAGCGGAACAGCGTTGGCGTCGAGAAGTAGGTTGTGTAGTTGTCCAACCCAAGCTCGCGCGCGGGCCTCAGCATAATGCGCCGAAAGGTGTTCGAATCGACTTCCTGCCATTCGGTGCCGCGATGGAGTTGCGTGCCGATCAGGAAATAAGCGTCATCGGTGGTGCCGCGGACCTTGTATTTGACCGGGCTGCGGAAACTGAAATCCGGAAAGAAGCTGGTGGCCGGCAGCCGACCATCGGAACTGGTCGCAAGCTTTTCTAGCGGGACCGCGGCGAGTTTCTCGTTCAGAGCGGCGGCCGTCACTGGCTCGCCGAAATTGCCGAGCTTGTCGCTGACCTGGAATTCGAACGCGCCAAGATCGAAGCTGTAGGTCGAGAACGATTTCGACAGCATCACGTAGAGCGGGGCTGCCAGCGACAGGACCAGATAGAACGAGATGACGACCAGCAGGCCGCGCTTGATCAACTCGTCCTTGTCGAGCGACTGTCGAAGCGCCCGACCGGACGGCATCAGGATATCAGTTGCCGCCGCCATGGCGCTCTCCTTGCGGGAAGACAAGCAGTCGGTCGGCGGGCAGTTCCACCGTTAGCGCTCCGCCTTCGGCGAGGCCGAGACGCCGCGTGGCGTTGACCGAGAAATCGGCGATCAGAATCTCGTCTCCAAGCTCTCCGCCGCGCAGCCGGGTGCGCCAGAACGAACCCAGGAATTCCATTTCACCGACGGTCACTTCGATCAGGTTTTCCGAAGTCTTCACCACATCGGGTGCTCCAGGCGAGCGCGAACCCGGCCCGTGTGGAATCACGTCTTCCGGTCGAATGGCGGCGACGACTGCTTCGCCGTTCGCAAAGCTGTGCGGCGCGCATCTGAAAGCCTTCGTCCCGAAGCCTACCGAATCTGCTCCTACCGTCGCATCGAACTTGTTGGTCTCGCCGATGAAATCGGCGACGAACAGCGTCCTGGGATGGCGATAGATTTCAGTCGGGCTGCCGACCTGCTCGATGACGCCATGGTTCATGACTACAATGC
>NZ_RZPH01000426.1:0-4832 GCF_004022825.1 Mesorhizobium sp. M7A.F.Ca.CA.004.04.2.1 | reverse complement strand
TCTTGGGGCTCTCCCAGCTATCAACCTCGATTTTTCCGTCCTCGAAGGCCCTTGCTATCGGAGCACAGCCGTCAGACTGCGCCGCGATCAGGCGAGGCACTTTGCCAGCCCTATCCATGAAGCCCTGAAAGACGCCTTTAACCAACGGTCCGGAACTTGTCGGGATGGCGATCCAATCGGGTCCGACGCCTTCCATCTGCTCATGGAGTTCCTGCCCGATCAGCCGCAAGGCATCTACGCCATAAGGATTCAGATAGGTCGTCGTCAGGTTTGCATAGCCGGTCTCGGCGCAACGTAGTCTGGCATGTTCAAACGCGTTTCCGTAATGGCCGGGCACTTGCTCAAGCATGGCGCCATAGGCGAGAATCTGCGCCAGCTTGCCACGCGGCGTCGTATCCGGGCAGACGATGATGGCGGGAATTCCGACATTCGCGGCATAGCAAGCGGCAGCGGCACCGGCGTTGCCGCTCGACGCACTGACGATCCCCTTCGCTCCAAGCGCGATCGCCTGGCTCAATGCCGCTGCCACAAGGCGGTCCTTGAAGGAGCCGGATGGATTGCGGGTTTCGTCCTTGACGAGCAACCGGCCTCTGAAGCCGACGTGGAGGAGATCGGATCTGAGTTCTCGAAGCGGCGTGCCGCCTTCTCCAAGAGTAATATCATCTGCGACGAAGTCAGCTCTGAGCCAGCCGCGCCCTTCCGGTTTTTGACGCGTGACCTCCAGTATGCCGCCGCAATCGGGACAACGGTAGACCAGGGTCGGCGGCCGGGTGGCATTGCAAGCGATGCAGCGCAGCCTCAGTTGCCGGGACGGGGTTTCGGCCCCCGGAAGAACCGCGAGCGTCATTGCATCATTCCGCGCGCTGCGACAGGGAAGACGCATTCGACCCGTTTGCCGCGCATGCCGACATACCAGTCATAGCGGTCGACCGTTGGATCGCAATGGCCGGGAACGAGACGCAGCGTTTCTCCGATGGCAAGGCTTCCGGGATCCGAACGCAGGATGAGCGAACCGTGCTCGTCGGATGCGCCGGCATAGTCGATATCCTGCCTGGCGTGAATGAGAGGAAGTCCGCTGTCGATAGCAATCCCCTTGTGGCCGCAGTCCAGAACCGCGATGCCGTGACGGGCCGCACTCATGACGGTGCTCAGCACGAACAGCGATTGTTCGAAATCGGGAGCGGGACGATTTCGTGCATAGTCGGCATCCATGAACACATAGGAGCCGGCCTGGAGCTCGTTGTAGACGCCGCTGGCTGCTTCGTGGGTGAAGGTTCCCGTGCCTGCGCCGCCGACGATCGCGCAGTCCAGCTTCTGCTTCCTGATTGCGGCGATCGTATCCGCCGTTCGCGTCGCGGCCTGGCCGATAGCGTCGCGTCGCTCCTGTTCGGCGCGCAGGTGCTGGGCGCGCCCGTGATAGGATTGCAGGCCACCGAACACCAGGTGGCGGCTTCTCGCTATGCGGACCGCCAGTGCCGCTGCGGGGGCGCCAGGTTCCACGCCGCAGCGACCGCCACTGACGTCGATCTCGACCAGCACTGTCAACCGCGTGGCAAAGGATTCGGCCACTGCCTCGATCTGGTCGACCACGGCCGCGCTATCGGCACAGAGCGAGATTTTCGACATTCTGGACAGCGCGGCCAGTCGCGCCAGCTTGCGGGAGGAAACGACCTCGTTCGAAACGAGAATGTCGCCTATACCTCCCCAGGCGAGAACCTCGGCCTCCGCTGTCTTTTGCACGCATTGGCCGATCGTCCCTCTGGCAATCTGCCAGTGAGCAATGACCGGGGACTTGTGGGTTTTCGCGTGAGCGCGCAACCGCACACCTGCTTTACGGCAGAATGCGGCCATACGGTCGAGATTTCCTTCCATTGCATCGAGATCGATGATGAGGGCAGGGGTATCGATATCCGCTTCGCTCATTCCGGGCTCGGCAGGCGGGCGCTGGACCATTTTGTCTTTCTCCGATCGCGATGATGCCAATCAGGACCACGCAGGCGAGGGATCGTCCTTGCCTGATATGCGAGACGATCGACGGACAACCCGCATCATCCGCGTCAGGCGGCTATCGACGATCGCGTCTGCTGCGAGAGGGTTTCGAAATTGTCGCGAATATAGGCCGCGGCACGCAAGGCGAGCGCCGAGATGGTGGCCGTCGGATTGACGACGCCGCCGGTGGTGAGCACGCTTCCATCGACAATGAAGAGGTTTGGCACCTCCCAGGTCTGGTTCCATTGGTTGACGACGGATGTCGATGGGTCGCTGCCCATCCGGCAGGTGCCGATCATGTGCCAGGCTGGTGTGCGATAAACGCCCTCCTTGTCGCGATAATCATGCAGCCGATATTCGAAAGCACCGCAGGCCTTTGCGAGCTCTTCGAGGCGATCCAGCATGTAGTTCATCATACGCTTGTCGTTCTCGCCGGGCGCGTAGCGGGTCTTTGCCGCAGGCACGCCATCGGAATCCTTCAGCACAGGATCCAGCGTCACGCGGTTTTCCGGATTGGGCAGATCGTCGCCAATGGCGAAAACGCCGATGGAATGGCCGAAGTGGCGCTCGAACCAAGGGTGATGGTCGCGGCCCCATGGCGCGTGGGCCGGCGTGAACCAGCCTGCCGCAAGCTCTCCGGCCGACGGCGTGGAGGTGATGCAATTGAAGTTGAAACCGTTGACGAAACCGCGCGACACGTCCGTCTCGGCAAACTGCCGCGACAGCAGGGATGCGACGTAACCGATATGACCGTCGACAGGCTCGTCGACCCACATTTCGCAGGCAACCAGCGTGTGGTGCAGAAGATAACGTCCGACCTGATCATTGGCGTTGGCAAGATTGTCGGATGCAAGAAGGAGCCGTGGCGTTCCGATGCCGTTCGCGGCCACGATAACCAGTTTTGCGCCCTGGAAATGTTGCTTCCCGGTCTTGCGGTCGACATAAAGAGCGCCGCTCGCGCGGCCGTCCGGGTCCTTCTCGATCTTGAGCACGCGGGCGTTGATGCGCAGTTCGCAGCCGGCATCCAGAGCCTTGGGCCAGATGGACAGCGAATATTTGCTCATCGATCCACGTGGGCAGCCGTTGCATGTGCCGCAGTTGTTGCAGGCCGGCCGACCGTCATAATCCTCGGAGATCGCCGCAGCCTCGACCGGCCACCAGTGCCAGTCAAGCGCATCGAAACCGGAAGCAAGGCGCTTCGCCACCTTGGACACAGGCATCGGCGGGGTCGGACAGCGGTCTCGTGGCGGCATGGCCAGGTCGCCGGCAAGGCCCGACACGCCGACGAGCTTGTCGGCCTGCTCGTAAAAGGAGGCGAGATCCTCATACGTGATCGGCCAGTCCGGCTGAAGACCATGCTCCGTGCCCTTGCGGAAATCGGAAGGACGATAGCGTGGCCAGATTGCGCCATAGACATTGGTTGACCCGCCGACGGCATTCCACATCAGGATTTGCGAGGAGTCCGAATTGACGGGGAAATCGTCCGGATGGCTGCGCTTGTTGACGTCCGGGCTCCAGTTGGTCCGGCGCTGCCACGACCAGTCGGAATGGAGATGCGGATGGTCTTTCGCCTCCACCCAGGATCCCTGTTCCAGGCAGACGACATCGAGACCGGCTTCTGCAAGTGTCAGTGCTGCCAAGGATCCTGTCGCGCCGGCGCCCACTATCAATACGTCACAGATGCGATCTGTTGTCATCTTTCCAATCCCCAGCGATCTGTCATTACCGTGTCCAGCCCGAGCGGCGACGTGTCGACGGGCCTGACCTTTTCGGTCTCCAGGTAATGGCCGCGCCGATGGGCTGGCTGGTCCCGGTTGAAATCGAAAGGCGCCATGTCGTAGCCGGTCAGATGGGGCCGGTGGGAGTACGGACGCCCCGTGTTCCGAATGGCCTCGATGACGAAGGGCGTTTCGTAATAAGCGAGTGTCACCGCCGTGTAGATCTTGTCGAAAAGCTCCGCGTCGGCTTGCTCGAAGACCTTGACGGCCGCGATGCGGGTGTCGCCATTGCTGCTTGAAAGGCCACCCCTTTCCCAGCCCAGCAGATCGGCCAGTGCCGTAGTCTGCACGTCGCTCCAATCCGCAAAGAGGCGCATCGACACGATGCCGTGCACGCCGGCCTCGGACGCGGAGGGCCAACTCTCGTTGCCAGGGATCAGTTCATCGACAAGAGCGCGGATCATCCGCGTTCTCTCAGGTGGAGAAAGCGGCGAATTCCGTTCGCCGGCAAGAGCATGCGATTGAGGGCTCATGCCGCACCTGCCTTTCGATCGATCGTGACGGTGATCATCTTGAGTTCGGTCATGGCTTCCATCGTGTGCACGCCGCCCAGTCGGCCGATGCCGCTCTTGGTGCCGCTTCCGCCGCCGAAGGGCAGGTGAATTTCCCACCATGTGCTGCCGGCATTGATATTGACGATCCCGGCGGGGATCGCCCTGGCGACCGAAACACCCCGCGCCACATTCGCCGTGAAGACGCCGACCGACAGGCCATATTCGCTGTCGAGCGCCAGATCGAGCGCTTCAGCCTCGTTCTTGAAAGTGAGAACGGGCACGACGGGGCCGAAGGTTTCCTCGCGATTGAGTTTCATCTCGCGCGTGACGCCGGTAATGATCGTCGGCTCGAAAAACAGCCCGCTGCCGAGATCGGGGCGCGGCTTGCCGCCACAGAGCACCTTGGCACCCTGCGCGATTGCGTCATCGATGTGCTCCTTGACCTTGGCTGCGACCTTCGCGTTGTTCAGCGGCCCCATGGTCGTTCCCTGGTGGAAGGGATCACCAAGCACATGTTTTTGCGCATGGGCGACGAGCTTTTCGCAGAGGCTTTCGGCAACCGACTGATGAG
>NZ_RZPH01000425.1:0-4842 GCF_004022825.1 Mesorhizobium sp. M7A.F.Ca.CA.004.04.2.1 | reverse complement strand
GCCGTAGGCGGTGACATTCAGATCGCTGCCAGCAGGGACGGTCGGGCCTGAAAAGGTCACGGTACCATTCAGAATCGTATTGACGACATCGAGTTGTTGTCCGCCATTGACGGCATGGATGCCGTCGCCGGTGCCGCCAGTCACGTCGCCATTGGCGGTGATGTTCAGGGCTGCGGTCGCCCCCTGGTTGATCGCGGAAATGCCGACATTGGTGCCGCTCACTTTTCCGGTGGTGACGTCGGCATCCGAGCCTAGCGAATAGACGACGACGCCATAGCCATTGGCGCCGGTCGCCGTGATATCGCCGGTGGCGTTGACGGCGGTGGCGCCGTCGCCGGTATTGATGGCGGCGAGGCCGATCAGGGCGCCGGTCAAGGCACCATTGGTATCGATGGTCACCGCGCCACCCGGGTTCGCTCCGTAATGGGGAGGTGCCACCTGTGGAACCAGCGACACGACGCCAAGGCCGATGCCCGTCGTCGAGCTTAGCGCCGAAGAATTGGCATCGGTGTAGCTGACCGCGCCGCTGCCCAGTATGCCGAGCGCGAAGGGATCGCTGGTGGTAACGCTGAACCCCGGATCGGTGGTGACCGAAGGGTTGGCCGGAGCAAGGGCAAGGGCGATGAAGTCGCCCAGGTCGAGCGGCAAGCCGATCGTGGTGGGTACGATCTGGCCGGTGGTGTTGACGCCGGAGCAGACATAGTTGGGTGGCGCCGCCGGCGTGCAGGCGGCGTCGGCATTTTGGCCCAAGCCGAGCAGCGTCGCCCCGGCCATCGCCGTGCTGACCAGCAAGCGGTTGCGATAGCGACGATTGCGATCGTTGAGATTCATGTAGTGCCCCAGCCCCGATCCCGACAGATCGCCCTCGGCGGGAGCCGAAGCGATCGTCAGTGTTTCCTGCCAATGGCTGATCGAATGCCGCCGGCTTTCCTAGTCGTCAAATGACGACGGTCCGCCGCTTTGTGCCGCCAATGACCGCTTGCGGTGGCCGGACTGTTACATCGAGGATACACATTCCATTCGACTAATTTACCGGCGAGTGGGGCGACAAGCCGCACGAAAACCCGTCGGCCCGAGCTACCTTGCACAGCCAGCCATGTTGCCCCTTGCACAACATGGCCGGCAGCAGCAAAGAGCCGGCTTTCGAGCTTGATCCGAAGGATCAGCTTGTCGGCGCCGACGGTCCGCCTCTAGCCCGCGCCAACTGGCCGAGCCGACCATGACAGCGGTCTCGCCACGAAGCGCAGAAGGCACGATTAATCGAGGAGCCGATTTGGCTTGCCACCATCCATCTTGCTTTTGTGGATACGCTCCAGAATTGCGCGGGCAGCCTCGGCTCGCTCCTTCGGCCGCCCGGTCAGAAGCTGGCCTCCCAGTGAAGCCGGCATCTCCATCTCGCAATCCCAGACCGTCCATGCGTTGGTCGGGTCGAGTATGCAAATGTACCTCTGGAGCCTTTTTTCATCGGTCAACTCAGGTGCTCCCGACATCGAGGCTACGCACAGGACTTGGCAGGACCAGCGCATGAACACTCCACACGCTACGGCTTGACCGGTTTGGTCTCTTTCTTCGGCTGTACGGCCATCGACGGCCCCTCCGGCGGCGGGCCGGCGGCGTCCGGCTTCGACTGCTCTGCCACCGGCGTGTCGGGCGCTTGCGGGCCACCTGATGTCAGGTTGACGGACACGCCGTAGATCTTCCACTGCCGGTCAGTTGGCTCGAACATAAGCTCGAAATTGACCTGCAAGGGCACCGACGGGAAGAAGCCAGCCATATGCAGCATACCGTTCGGCTCGATCTGAGGCAGCAAGGTCAGCTGCGGCTCGAGCACCGCGACGGCACCGAAGTCGAGTGCCTGCTTGCGCTGGTTGGCGAAGATGTCGCCGAGCCCTGCCGCACTGTTGGCCTGGAAATTCGGCGAGCCGAGATCGCGCAAAACGGTGTAGTTACCGGTCTTGTTGGCTTGGTCGAGCGCCAAAAGCGCACCGCGGATCAGGATCAGCACCCCATTGCGGTCGATACCGGCAGGCCGCGCCGTCTTTTGCCCCACCCGCTTTTCCTTGGCTTGCGCATGCGCGGGCTGCGCAGGCACCGCGGCGGCCATCAGCGCGATGGCCAATGCGGCGAAAAAACCGCGGGCGCCCGAAGTCCGCCAACCGGGCGCCCGCCACTGCAACGGCACGGAATGCTGAAGCCCCAAACCCCGCATCATCCCGGCCGCGTCAGTTCAGTGTCCATGAGGCTCCAACGCTGACGCCGACATCGCCACGGCCGGTGGTTGCCGATACGGCGGCGTTCATGCGGAACTCCTCGCTGGTGTTGTAGCCAAGGCCGAGCGCCAGCCCCGATTGCCCTTTGAAATGACCGAAGCCGCCAGCCAGCGACAGTTTGCCGGGCCTGTCGTCGTAGCGCAGCCCCGCTGTCGCCAACGCCAGCGCGGTGCCGGCACGCGCTTCCGTGCGGGTTTCGCTGATCTCGCCGCCCAGGTTCTGGAAGCCGGACTCCAACGCACCGACGCGGCCGTCGAGAGCCGCGATGTTGTTTGGCAGGTCGTTCAACGCTGCGATATCAAAGGTGGATGTCGCCAGATTGCCGGCACCGTCCGTAGTCACCAGATGCGTGACGCCAACCTGCTCAGCCCTGCTGGCATCCGAGGCAACACCCGAAAGCGTATAGGTGTTCGTGGCACTGCCGAGCTTAACCTGGTTCGTGCGGTCGGTCACAATACCCTGGCCGATGGCGACGGAATTGTCGAGATTGGCCTTCGCACCGCTGCCCAACGCCAAGGCATTCGAGGCATTGGCCGCGGCGCCAGCTCCGACCGCCGTCGAATTCACCTGCCCATCGGCGGAGATGCCCGCCGAGGCGCCGCTGCCCAGGGCGGTGTTTGCCCTGTTCTGGAAGCCGTTTATTGAAGTTCCGCCGGTAATGGCCTGCGCTCCAACAGCGGTGTTGTTGTCTCCATAAGCCGATGCGGAATAGCCATTCGAAACCGAGTAATCGCCCAGTGCCTTGCTGCTCATTCCGGTAGCCGTTGCCCCTCCCTCGCCGGTGGATCCCTTCGCCTGGCTGTCGTAGCCTGTAGCCGTTGAACCGTAGCCCAGGGCCTTGCTCGCCGAACCGGTCGCAGTCGCATAGAGCGACGTGGCCTGGGCGCCCTGTCCCGTCGCGGTGGCATCAGGGCCCGACGCTATTGCGTGGTAGCCCGTGGCGGTGGACTGCGAACTCGTTGCTTCCGCATAAGCGCCTGTCGCCGTTGAAAGTCGGCCTGTCGCCTTGGAACTTGCACCGAACGCGCTGGAACCCAGCCCATTGGCCGTTGCGAAAGTCCCCACTGCGGTCGATATGTCCCCCTCAGCCTTGGCCAAGGTTCCGACAGCCGTAGCAAAGCCAAAGGTGGGGCTCGCCGGATCAGGCGGATTGGCGCTGGCCTGGGAGCCACACGCTAAGCTGTTCGGTCCGGAAGAGGTCGCACCACCATCGGTGCCGTCGTCTATCAGACAGCGATACTGCGCAAAGCCGCTGCCGGTCGTCAGCAGCAGCATTGTCCCCGCAAGCGCTAGTGACAGGCGAATTTTCAAAGAGAAAACCAACATCCACCCCCGAGAATGACGCCGCGGGGTTGCCTTGCACCAGACTTGATGCCTCTCCAGCCACCCCACAACGATTGTTTCGGCTCAGCGTTGGAAGAGATCCAACGAGCAATAAGCCGAACCTGACAATGGCGAGGCATCCCGAACAGTCGTCATATGACGACTGTTCGTCGCTTTGTCGGGTGGTTACGACCTTGTTGAACGAGGCTGTGACTCCAAAACCACAGATTAGTTTCTTCTAATACTTCGCGGGCTTGACCTGGAACCACTACAACTTGGCTGCACAGCGTCACAACTTGCGCGAGACGATCCGCATGTTTAGGCTTTCTCCCCAACGACAATCCTTGAACGCCGGAAGGGTCAATGGCTGACGTCAGCATCGAAGCGGTCTCCGCAGTGGTCGGCAAGGTCTATGAGGCCGCCTATGACCAGGGCCGCTGGCTCGATGCGGTCAACGGCCTGCGCGATCTGTTCGGCGGCTCGCGCTCCTGCATCGTGCGCATCAGCCCACAGACCTTTGACGCTGTTGCAACCGATTTCGATCCGGAGTTCACCTCGCCAAAGGGCATCGAAGCCCTGCTGCGCGATCCGCTCGCTGCCGCATCGGCCGCCTTGCCCCTTGGAGAGGTCAGTCGGTGGCCCCTGACGGAGGAGGTGGCGGCGTTCCGCCGCCGCGAACTCTGGCAGGACTGGCTGCGGCCGCGCGACATGTATCACGGCCTCGTCTCCAACCTGCTCTCGTCGAACGACTCGCACTGGATGCTCAGCATCGATCGCGGCCCAGGGCAGGAAGCCTTCGGCGCCGAAGACATCGACCTGTTGCGCAAGATCGTGCCGCACATGCGGCGCGCCGGACAGATCGGCCAGCAGTTGGAGAAAACGTCGGCCCTGGCGTCGGCGTTTTCGCATCTGCCATTCGGCGTGTTTCTGATCAACGGCCATCAGCAGATCGCACAGATGAACGGGGCCGCCGAAGCGATGTTGTCGCGGCCCGACAGTCCGTTGCGATTAAGGGATGGCACAATCGCGGCCGCCAGTGCCGAGGATACGCAGGAGCTGGAGCGGCTGGTTGCCGACGCCTGCTCGCTGCATGACGGGGTCATACCGGGCGTCGGCGGTACACTGCTGGTGCCGTCCGATCGCCGGCAATCCGACCTGGCGCGACTGGTGCTGTCGGTGGCGCCGTTCGTCGATGCCCGTGCCTATGGCCTGGCGTCCGAACGTTGCGCGGGGGTCATGGTGACGGAGG
>NZ_RZPH01000424.1:0-4845 GCF_004022825.1 Mesorhizobium sp. M7A.F.Ca.CA.004.04.2.1 | reverse complement strand
GGCCGCCAGTGCGGAATCGGCAAGCAGCACCATGTCCAGGCCCGCTGCTTCGGCCGTTTGCACGAAACCAGTCAGGCGGCTGAATCCCGGTTCCGGCGATGGGTCGGCGATCCCCGGAAACAGCGAAACGGCAAGATGCATTGTGGCGCCGCTGTCCATCGATGGTGCCTGCGAGACGAAATACCACCCGAACTATGTTCGCCACTTCAGGGGATGGCAACCGCTGGCGCTGGGCCAACCGCCGGTCACGTGGAGGCCAGCATTATTTCCCAGCTAGCAGATCGTTGATCAGTCGCTGGCAGCGCTCGGCCATGAAGTCGAGCAGCAGCCGCACTTTTGGATCCTGCAGCTTCTTGTGCGGATACACGGCGGCGAACTGCACCGGTGTCGGTGGCGTGCTGCTCAGGATCACCTTCAGCCGCCGGTCGCGGATGAATGGCTCGACCTCGAAGCGCGGCTTGTTGATGATGCCGCGGCCTGAAAGCGCCCAGCCGGTCAGCACGTCGCCATCGTCGGTGTCATATGGCCCGTGCACCTCGAATTTCTGCGGGCCTGTGGGGGTCTGCAGCGTCCACACATATTCGCGCGCGCCGGAATAACGCAGCATCAGGCAGTCGTGCTTCTTGCCGATCAGTTCCTGCGGCTCGATCGGTTCGCCGCGCGCCTCGAGATATTTCGGCGCCGCCACCAGCACGCGCTCGCATTCCATGATGCCGCGCATCCTGAGGCTGGAATCCTCGATGATGCCGAGCCGGAAGGCGACGTCGATGCCTTCCTTCATGATGTCGACATTGTGATCCGAAAGCCTCAGCCTCACCTCGATGTCTGGGTATTTGTCGTGAAAATCGGGAATGCCCGAGGCCACCAACCGACGGCCGAGGCCCAAGGGGGCGGTGACGCGGATGGTGCCGCGCGGCTGACCGGAAAGCGCCGAGACCGCGGCTTCCGCTTCGGTGATCGCCTCCAGCACCTGCTTTGCGCCCCCGTAAAAAACCGTGCCATGCTCGGTCGGCATCAATTGCCGCGTCGTGCGGTTGAACAGACGCACGCCTAGGTGCTTCTCCAACTCCTTGATGCGGTTGGAGGCGACCGCCGGCGAAATCCGCATGTCGCGCCCGGCCGCCGACAGATTGCCGAGTTCGACCACGCGAACGAAGACGGCAATGTTGTCGAGATAGGCCATGCGGTTTAGTGGCTTTCCTGAGGCCGCCTTCGGGCGGCTCCCATCCTGCTGCGTGTGACTACCCTAGTATTTTCCATTTTTTTTTGAAAGTCATCGTGCACCTCGCCTCTTTCCGTTTGCGCTCCAACCCGTAAAGTCGCCCGATCGGCAGGGACGATTTCAATGATGGATTTCGCGATTTTCTGGGACTGGCTGAGTTTTGCCGTGCGCTGGCTCCACGTCGTCACCGGCATCGCCTGGATCGGCTCGTCCTTCTACTTCGTCGCGCTCGACCTTGGCCTGCGCCAGCGTCCCGGCATGCCCGTCGGCGCCTTCGGCGAGGAATGGCAGGTGCATGGCGGCGGCTTCTACCACATCCAGAAATATCTCGTGGCGCCAGCCGAAATGCCGGAACACCTGACCTGGTTCAAATGGGAATCCTACGCCACCTGGCTGTCCGGCTTCGCCATGCTGTGCGTCGTCTACTACGCCGGAGCCGATCTGTTCCTGATCGATCCGAACGTGCTGCCGATGTCGGTGCCTACAGGCATCCTGCTGTCGCTGGCAACGATTGGCGTCGGCTGGGTGGTCTATGATCTGCTGTGCCGCTCGCCGCTGGGAAAAAGCGATACCGGCCTGATGCTGGTGCTCTATTGCGTGCTGGTGTTCATCGCCTGGGGGCTGACGCACCTGTTCACCGGCCGCGCCGCCTTTCTGCATCTGGGCGCCATCACCGCCACGATCATGTCGGCCAATGTCTTCATGGTTATCATCCCAAACCAGAAGATCGTCGTCGCCGACCTCATCGCCGGCCGCAAGCCCGACCCGAAATACGGCAAGATCGCCAAGCAGCGTTCGCTCCACAACAATTATCTGACGCTGCCGGTGCTGTTCCTGATGCTGTCGAACCACTATCCGCTGGCGTTCGGCACTGAGTTCAACTGGGTCATCGCCTCGCTGGTGTTCATCATCGGCGTGCTGATCCGGCACTATTTCAACTCGGTCCACGCGCGCAAGGGCAACCCGACCTGGACCTGGATGGCGGCACTTGTCCTGTTCATTGTCATCATCTGGCTGTCGACCGCGCCGAAAGTGCTGACCGGCGAACCCAGGGAATCTGCGGCGGCGCAAATCTATGTCGCTTCAGCGCATTTCCCGGCCGTACGCGACACCGTGCTCGGCCGCTGCTCGATGTGCCACGCGGCGGAGCCGGTCTATGAGGGCATCTATCATGCGCCCAAGGGCGTGATGCTCGACACCGACGCCGACATCGCCAACCACGCCCGCGAGATCTATCTGCAGGCCGGCCGCAGCCACGCCATGCCGCCCGCCAACGTCAGCCAGATCACCGACAAGGAGCGGGCGCTGCTGGTGGCCTGGTTCGAAGGCGCAGGGAGATAGCATGAACTCGACACTTCTGCGCGGCCGCACGCTGTCCTTCGTGCGCTGGCCGCAGACCATCGACGATCATTCCGCCTGGCGCTACGAGGAGGACGGCGGCCTGCTGATCCGCGACGGCCGGATCGTCGCTGCGGGCACCTATGCCGATGTTGAAAAGCAGGCCGGCAAGACGGCGAAGAAAATCGACCACCGGCCGCATCTGCTGCTGCCCGGCTTCATCGATGCGCATGTGCATTTTCCGCAGATGCAGGTCATCGCCTCCTATGGGGCAGAACTGCTCGACTGGTTGAAAACCTACACTTTTCCGGAGGAAACGAAGTTCGCCAACGCCCAGCACGGCCGCCGCATCGCGCGGCTGTTCCTCGACGAAATGGTGCGCCATGGCACGACGACGGTTGCCGCCTACTGTTCGGTGCACAAGGCTTCGGCGGAGGCCTTCTTTGCCGAATCGCATGACCGCAATATGCTCAACATCGCCGGCAAGGTGATGATGGATCGCAATGCGCCCGACGGCGTGCTCGACACGCCGCAATCGGGTTACGACGACACGAAGGCGCTGATCAAGGAATGGCACGGCAAGGGACGGCAGCACTACGCCATCACGCCGCGCTTCGCCATCACCTCGTCGCCGGAGCAGATGGAGATGGCGGGCGCGCTGTGCCGCGAACATCCCGATTTGCACATGCAGACGCATCTGTCGGAAAACCACGCCGAAATCGCTTTCACGCAGGAACTCTACCCGTGGTCGCGCGACTATACCGACGTTTACGAGCACTACGGGCTGTTGGGCAAAAAGAGCCTGTTCGGGCACTGCATCCATCTCTCGGAGCGCGAAGCGGATGCGCTTTCCGACAGTGGCTCGGTGGCGGTGTTCTGCCCGACTTCCAACCTGTTCCTCGGCTCCGGCCTGTTCGACTATCAGCGCTTTCGTCGCCGCGAAAAGCCGATCCGGATCGCCGCCGCCACCGATGTCGGCGGCGGCACCAACTACTCCATGCTGCGCACCATGGACGAGGGCTACAAGGTGATCGCGCTGAACGGCGAGAAGCTCAACCCGCTCCAGTCCTTCTGGCAGATGACGCGCGGCAATGCCGAGGCGCTGTCGGTGGCCGACAAGATCGGCACGCTGGACGAGGGCACCGATGCCGACATCGTCGTGCTCGACGCCAGGGCAACGCCGGCGATGCGGCTCAGGATGGAGACTGTCGAGACGCTGGCGCAGGAACTTTTCCTGCTTCAGACGCTGGGCGACGACCGCACTGTCCGCGAAGTTTATGTGGCGGGGCGGCCAGCCAAGGCGGATATGATCGCGGGGTGAGACCCCCTCACCCCGAGGGGAGAGGACCGCAGCTCGACGGAGTGGGGGTCGACCCTGGCGGGGCAACACGATCGCCGCGACGGAAGCTTGACCGGGCGGAGCTTGTCGTACACACGATTTGTGACTGACTTCGGAGAAAGAAAATGGCCGCTGCGGACGACATCGCTCTGATCCAGAAGCAGGAAGAGACGCTGGTCTTCCCGGCCTTCGACGAGGCCGTCGCCTTCGAGATCGGCGCGGCGATCCGTGAGCGGGCACTGGCCGAGGCCATGCCCATCATTGTCGATATCAGGCTGTGGGATCGGCCGCTGTTCTACGCCGCGATGCCGGGTTCGAACGCCTCGAACCCCGACTGGGCGCGACGCAAGACCAATGTGGTCAAGCGGTTCCTGAGAAGCACCTATCGTATGGTGTTGGAACAGCAGCGCCCGGACCGCAGCTTCAAGATCGGCGAAGGGCTGGATATTGCCGACTACGTGCTGGCCGGCGGTGGCTTTCCGGTGACCGTCAAGGGCGCCGGCGTCATCGGGGTGATCGCCGTCTCCGGACTGCCGGAGCGCGAGGATCACGGCGTCGTCGTAGATGCGCTATGCGATCATTTGGGCGTCGACAAGCGCGGCCTGGCATTGCCTCGGGACGCCGAATGACCGTGCTCGATCCCAAGGCATTCCTGACCTCCATCTTCAACGCCGCCATCGCCGCCGCCGACCCGGAACGAACCATCCGGGATCATCTGCCGGCCAAGCCGAAGGGCCGCACCATTGTCATCGGCGCGGGCAAAGGCTCGGCGCAGATGGCGGCAGCGTTCGAGAAAGCGTGGGACGGCCCCATCGAAGGGCTGGTCGTCACCCGCTATGGCTATGGCGCGACCTGCGAGCGCATCGAGATCATCGAGGCGGCTCATCCGGTGCCGGACGCTGCCGGTCTGGAAGCCTCGCGGCGCCTGCTCGCCAAGGTCCAGAAT
>NZ_RZPH01000423.1:0-4847 GCF_004022825.1 Mesorhizobium sp. M7A.F.Ca.CA.004.04.2.1 | reverse complement strand
TCGGCGGGGATGCCGTAGCGCAAGCCGTGCGCTTCCCAGGAGATGGCGAAGGCGCCATCGGCTTCGGCCTCGACGAAGGCGGCATCGGCCAGCGTGTCGTGGTCCTCGCTGGCGACATCGCTCGGCCTGGTGATGACGCGGCGGACGAACTCCAGCCGCGTTTCGTCGGCAAAGCGGGCGCGGGCGTAGCCGATCACTGTGTCCTTGCCGGCGCCGCTTGGGCCGACGACGGCGACGAAAACGCCATCGCGGATCGGAAACGTCTCGGCCGACAATTCCCGCTCGATCGACGCCGACACCATCATGCGACCCGGCTTCCCTGCCGCCAGACGGTGCGCACCACCGGGACATGGTCGTCGACGCGCACGCGCACCAGATCGGCGCGGCGGCCCTGTTCGATGACGCCGCGATCGGTCAGGCCAACCGCATCGGCCGGGTTCTTCGAGACCATGGCGACGGCCTGCGGCAGGGAAATGCCTTCGACGACATCGCCGAGGAAGAACGCCGACTGGATCAGGCTGAAGGGAATATAGTCGGATGACAAGATGTCGAGCAGGCCGTCGCTGGCCAGCGTGCGGGCCGAGACATTGCCCGAATGCGAGGCGCCGCGCATAACGTTGGGCGCGCCCATCAGCACGCCCATCCCGGCCTCTTTCGAGGCCCTGGCGGCCTCTTCCGTGGTCGGGAATTCGGCGACGCGCACGCCCTGCTCGATCGCCTCGTCGACATGGCCTGATGTGGCGTCGTCGTGGCTGGCCAGCACGATGCCGCGCTCCTGGCAGGCGGCTGATATCACCGCCCGGTTCGGCGCCGAATTGCGCGCCGATTCGGCCATCCGCTTTTCGCAGAACAGCTTGAAGTCGCGATCGGTCAGCTTCAGCTTGCGCTGGTAATAGTAGGCATAGGTCTCGAGATCGACGAACTGGCGCTGGCCTGGCGCATGGTCCATCAGCGACGCCAGCTTGACCCGCTCGTCGCCGTCGAAATTGGCGAAAGCCCTGAGGCAGTCCGGTGCCGAAACCTCGCAGCGCAGATGGATGAAATGGTCGGCGCGCAGACGGTCCTGCTTCACACTGTCCTCGATCGCGTCGGCCAGCTTGCGGATGTCGGCCGATGTCAGGTCGGCGTCTTCGTCCATGCCGACGCGCAAGGCGTCGAGCACGGTGGTGATGCCGGCGGTCGCCACCTGCGCGTCATGGGCGAGCACGGCGGCGATCGGATTCCAGCGCACCTTGGGCCGCGGCGCGTAGTGGCCTTCGAGATGGTCGGTGTGCAATTCGACCAGCCCGGGAATGATATAGTCGCCGCCCATATCCTCGCCGATGCGGCTGATGCCGGATTCGATGCCGGCGATAAAGCCGTCGCGCAGCACCAGCGAACCCTCGACGATCTCGTCGGCAAGCACGATGCGGGCATTGTGGAGAACAGTCTCGGCGGTCATTTCAGGCAGTCCTTCAGGCGGTTTTTCTGGCCGGGCGGCGCCCGAGCGCGTGATGCGAGAGCACCATGAACGGTGCACCCGGTTCGGTTTCGACAAACAAGGTCAGCGCATCCACCAGCACCTTCTGTTGCAGCACTTCCGCGAACAGGCTGTCGATCGCTGCGCGCAAACGAGGGCTTTCCTGTGACCCCGCCCGGCCCGACAGCGTCATGTGGAAGCGAAAGGTTTCGAAGACATAGGGGTAACCCCATTGGCAGAGATTGCGGAACTCGGCCGGCTTCAGCGAATCCGGGCTGCGCCGCTCGATTTCCGCTTCGCTCAGTGGTGCGCGAAACCGGTCGAAATCGCGCACCACGTCATCGGCGAACCGGTTGAGCGCAGGCACTGGCCCTTCCGGCACCAGTGCGAAGAAGCCGTCGATCTGGCTGACCACGAGACGCGGGATGGTCACCACCGGCGTCGCCTCGGCGAATTGGTCGAGTGCGGCGCGCAGCGAGGCTTCCGTCTCGTCGGCAGCCAGGCGGAAGGGGGCTTTCAGCGTTGCGTGAAAGCCATAGCGGCGCGCCGAAGCGGTGTGGAAAGCGACTTCCGCCGCCGACAGGTCGGCCACCGCTTCGACCGGCCTCGTCGCGGCGCCGAACGCGTCGCGGCCCAGCCAGTCGGCGGCGATCCGCGCCAGAGGCTCGTCCTGCCGGGGGGTGAAATAGAGGGCGTAGCGCATGGAAAGTCCTTGTCAGCTTCGCTGCCATAGGTGATTTCCATGACGAATTGACGAAGCCTTGCTGGCTTTCAGGTAACAAAACGCTGCGGCGGGGTCATTAGCCGACGATTTTTTCGTGCTGGACCAGGGAGCGAGTGCTCACGCAGCGACCGATCAGGCCTTCATCAACCACTCGTGCTCGGGCGCGTTGTGGAATTTCCACGTCCGCTTCGGTCCGGCCATGACGTTGAGATAATAGAGGTCGTAGCCGTGGCAGGCGGCGCAGGGGTGATAGCCCCCGGGCACCAGCACGACATCGCCATCCTCGATCGCCATCGCTTCGTCGAGCGCGCGATGGCCATTCTCGTCGGCATCGGTGTAGACGCGCTGGAAGGCAAAGCCCTGCGGCGGGTTGAGACGGTGATAGTAGGTTTCCTCAAGATAGGATTCAGCGGGCAGATTGTCCCGGTCGTGCTTGTGCGGCGGATAGCTCGACGTGTGGCCGCCGGGCGTGATCACCTCGACCACCAGCAGCGAATCGGCCGGCTTGCCCTCCGGCAATATGTTGGTGACATAGCGTGTGTTGGTGCCCTTGCCGCGCACCTCCTGGCCGAGATCGTCCGGTCCGATGACGCGAACCGGCAGACCGCCGCCAAGGCCCGGCGCCGAGCAGACCGCGAGTTCCAGTCCGGTGTCCGCCGTCACCGACCAATCCGATCCCTCAGGCACATACACCGACCACGGCTTGCCCTCGAAGGGCGACATGCGCTCGCCGAGCAGGCCGAGATCCTTGCCGCCGGCTGAAGCCTTGCCCTTGCCGGTAACGAACACCAGGCAGACTTCGCGATCCTCCGTCTTGCCGGAGACGCTCTCGCCCGGCTTCAGCCGATGCAGGTCGAAACCGACATAGGTCCAGCCGGCGCTTTTCGGCGTCACATGGGCGACGCGGCCATGGCCTTTGTCGGCTTTGACGAGCAGCTTCGACATTTTTGTCTCCTATTCCGTTGGCTTGAAGGACTCCGTGAAGCCAAGCCGCCTGTTTGAAAGGGCCATCGCAAATCTTCGGCCGGCGCCCTTCCAACTTCGTCATCCTAGGGCGAAGCAGGAGCGAAGCTCCGTCGCGGAGACCCTAGGATCCATGCCGTTGCCTCGGCCGAAGGGCGCAGCGGAGCGGATTCTGCACCGTCACACCAGCTTCAAAGTCATGGCATGGATCCTAGGGTCTGCGCCGCGTCGCTTCGCTCCTTGCTCCGCCCCAGGATGACGAAACGAGAAGCACTGCAAGATAGTCGCCAACGCATGCGATCAGTTACTCCTTCGGCTCGGGCTCGACCGAAGGCTTCGCCTCGTCAGCAGGCTTGTAGAGATAAAAAAACTGCCAGACGGCGTAGCCGGCGAAGCCGAGCGCGATCATGCCCCAGAACGGCGTGCTGGTGGCGAACTCGATGATCGACCAGATGACGCAGACCGCGACGATGGCGACACGCCGCCACAAAGGTCGGAAGAAGGGGTGTTCGGAATCTTTCATAGGGCCAATCTACAGCAATCGGTCTCGCCGGGAACCCGTCGCACCAGCCATTGGGAAACTAGACATTTGGAAAGCCTTGCGTCTCGACCGTATAGCCGGCGGCGGTCATGACGCGCATCAATTCCTTGTAGCCAACCTGTGCCATCCTGAGTGGCGGGTTCTTCTTCGGGTCCTGCTCGGCCTCGACCACGAACCAGCCCTCATAGCCATGGTCGGCGAAGCGCTGCACGATGGCGCCGAAATCGAGCGAGCCGTCGCCCGGCACGGTGAAGGCGCCCAGCGCCACCGCGTCGAGGAAGGATTGTTTGGTGCGATCGAGCTTTTCGATCACGCCCATGCGAACGTCCTTCACATGCACATGGCTGATGCGGGTATGATGGTTGTCGATGGCACGCAGCACGTCTCCGCCGGCGAATGCCAGATGTCCGGCATCGAGCAGCAGCGGAATGCCGGCTCCGGAATAGCGCATGAAGGCATCGAGTTCCGGCTCGGTCTCGACCACCGCCGCCATGTGGTGATGATAGGACAGCGGCATACCCTGTTCGGCGCACCATTCGCCAAACGCGGTCAGGCGTTTCGCGTAAGCCTTCATCTCGTCATCCGACAGCTTCGGCTTGGTCGCCAGCGGCTTCGAGCGGTCGCCCTGGATCGAGCGGCCGACTTCGCCATAAACGATGCAAGGCGCATTCACCGCCTTGAACAGGTCGATCATCGGCTGGATGCGATCCTTGTTGTCGGCCATCTCCCCATCGACCAGCGTGCCGGAGAACCAGCCACCGCATAGCGTGACGTCGGACGCCTTCAGGATCGGCAGCATGATTTCGGGATCATTGGGAAAACGCCGGCCCATCTCCATGCCGGTGAAGCCGGCCGAGCGCGACTGGCGCAGGCATTCTTCCAGCGACACGTCATCGCTGAGTTCCGCAAGATCGTCGTTCCACCACGCAATGGGGGACATGCCCAGTTTGGCTTTCAAGTCGTCACTCCGGTTTAGAACAGTTATCCTTTGGTTGCCGCCGCCCCTCATCCGCCTGCCGGCACCTTCTCCCCGTATAGGGACGGGGACAAGGGGTCTAGCCGCGACCTCGGCGTCTTTCTTGCGACGGCGGTGATTGGCGAAACCGGTGGTGACAGCGTCCCTCTCCCCGTCCCTATACGGGGAGAGGATGCCGGCAGGC
>NZ_RZPH01000422.1:0-4860 GCF_004022825.1 Mesorhizobium sp. M7A.F.Ca.CA.004.04.2.1 | reverse complement strand
CTTCCACATATTGCTCGATGAGAATGCCCAATCGGCGGGCGGCGATGTCATCTGGTTGCTGCAAGGGAGCCTCCTCAGCGTCGATCGTTTGCAGACCCCCGAGATGTAAAAACCCACGCCGCGAAAGTTAAGGCCTGCTGTCGGCTTGAAGCCCAAAAAATCTATTGCCTTCGTTCAACGAACTGCACCGCAGAGTGTCATCGTGTCCGAACTGGCACATCGCAGCCGCAAGGCGCGGGTCAACTTGCCCGTCCGAATCCCGACCAAAGCGTGTATTCACAACAGCTCCGACAGAACGGCCATGAAATGGTCGTTCTCCGCTGTCGAGCCGATGCTGACTCGCACATAGGTGTCAAAACCCTGCTGCTTCCACGGCTTGACGATGACGCCGTGACGCAGCAGGCCTTCGACGAAGGCGGAAGCATCTTGCCGGCAGTTGAAGAACAGGAAGTTGCCCCTGGAGGCAGCGACATCGAGGCCCTTGCTCGCCAGGAAAGTCTCGACGCGTTTTCTCTCTGCATTGGCCAGCGCGACGACCCTGGCAAGGTGTTCGTCGTCGGCCAGTGCCGCGAGTGCGGCCGCCTGGGCCATCGCGTTGGCGTTGAAAGGCGTGCGGACGCGATCGAGCAGCGCGCGCAGCTCCGGGTCACCGACGATGCCGAAGCCGATCCGCAATCCGGCCAGACCGAACGCCTTGGAAAAGGTCCGCAGCACGATCCAGGGCCGGCCCAGCTTTTCGAGATAGGGCAGGGACGATGCATAATCGTCGCCCTTGGCATATTCGGCATAGGCTTCGTCGATGACGATCAGCGTCTCGTCGCCGACCGCATCCAGAACCCTGGACAGATCGCCGCCGGAGAGCCAGCTGCCGACCGGGTTCATCGGGTTCGAAAACAGCAGCATGCGCGGCCGTTCGCGCACCGCCTCGACCAGCGCATCGACATTGATGGTGAGATCGTCGTTGACGACAACGCGTTTGACGGTCGCCCCCATCAGCGTTGCGTAGTCCTCATGCAACGGGAACGACGGATAGAGCGTGACGACCGCGTCGCCCGGCCGCAACACGGCACGGCTGATGACGGAGAGAAGGTCTTCGGAACCGTTGCCGAGGATGATCTGGCCCTCGGCGACGGCATATTTGTCGCCGATCGCCTGGCGCAGCTTGCGCCCGGCGGGGTCGGGATAGAGGCGGAACATCTCGGAGCCGGCATGCATCGTCGTGGCTAGCGTCGGGCTGGGCCCGAGCGGGTTTTCGTTGGAGCCCAGTTTGGCGATCCTGGCCGGTGCGTATCGCTCCATGACCTCGTCAATGGTGAGCCCGGAATTGTAGGGCGACAAACGGTTGACTTCGGTGCGGACCATATCCGAGGCTTTCGACACGGGTGGGCTCCTCTGCGGTGGATTTCGTCATCCGTACCGTAGTCGAAATAGTTTGTATATGCTTGTATATGTAACTTGATCTGATAGTCTCGACGCTGAAGCGGAAACCGACGCCGGCAAGGAGGATCACATGCGCAACGCTTCTCTCTTCGATCTCTCCGGCAGGAAGGCGCTTGTCACCGGCGCAAGCCGAGGCATCGGGCGCAGCATCGCCGAAGCGCTGAGTGCCGCCGGCGCCGACGTCGCGGTCTCGGCGCGCAGCCTGGCGTCATTACAGGACACAACGACAGCCATCCGCGCCGCCGGCGGGGTGGCGCATGCCGTTGCCCTCGACGTCACCGATGTCGGTCGCTGCCGCGCAGCCACCGCAGAGGCTGCCAGCCTGCTTGGCGGTCTCGACATTCTCGTCAACAATGCCGGCGTGGAGGAGGTGCGGCCCTCGCTCGATGTCGACGAGGCGCTGTGGGACAGGATCGTCGACACGAATCTCAAGGGAGCGTTCTTCTGCGCCCAGGCCGCCGCGCGGCAGATGCGCGATGCCGGCCGTCCTGGTGCCATCATCAATCTGTGCTCGCTGACATCCGAAGTCGGAATTCCCACCGCGGTGCCATACGGCTCGTCGAAGTCGGGCCTGCTCGGCATGACCCGCGCCCTTGCGGCGGAGTGGGCGGAGCTTGGCATAAGGGTCAACGCCATCGCGCCGGGATATTTCAGGACGGCGATGACCGACGTTTTCTACAGCAACGAGGCATGGCAGCACTCCATGCTGGCCAAAATCCCGCAGCGTCGTTTCGGCGACCTCCACGACCTGCATGGCATCGCCGTGTTCCTCGCTTCGGATGCGGCTGCCTACATAACCGGCCAGTCCATTCCGGTCGATGGCGGCTTTCTCGCCTCGATCTGACGAGGCAGGTTTGTCTCCGTGGTTTCGACGGATGATGGAAAAATTGCTGGCGACTATCATACATACATGTATATACTTTTGCCCGGTGAAGCCTCTCGACGGCTTTGATCCTTGCCCCGGTCGGCCTGTCGACCCGCAGAACTATGGCCATCCACGGGCCAACCGTCATTGCGTTCCAAGAGTTCCAGGAGACGAGCAGTTATGTCCGACATCAGCTTCCACGATTTGTCATCCATCGATGCCGACCAGCGCGCCAGTCTGCTGAAGCGCGCCGAGGCCGATCTGACGGTCTTCGTCGAGAAGGTCCGGCCGATCATCCAGGCCGTCAAGGACGAAGGCGATGCCGCCTTGATCCGCTTCGCCAGGGAACTCGACAAGGCCAATGTCGCCGAGGGCGAACTGCAGGTGTCGGAAGCCGAGTTCGACGCGGCGTTCGACAAGGTGGAAAAGGATGTGGTCGAGAGCATCCAGTTCGGCATCGACAACATCAGGCATTTCCATGAGGAGCAGAAGCCGGAGACGATGTGGCTCAAGGAAGTCCGGCCGGGCGCCTACGCCGGCGACAGGTACACGCCGATCGCATCCGTTGCGCTCTACGTGCCGCGCGGCAAGGGCGCCTTTCCATCGGTGACGATGATGACGTCGGTGCCGGCGGTGATTGCCGGCGTGCCGCAGATCGCCATCGTGACGCCGCCGACATCGGATGGTTCGGTGGATGCGGCAACGCTCGTCGCCGCGCGTCTCGCCGGCGTGGGCACGGTCTACAAATGCGGCGGCGCCCAGGCAGTTGCCGCCGTCGCTTACGGCACCGAGACGGTGAAGCCCGCGCTCAAGATCGTCGGCCCCGGCAGCCCGTGGGTGGTGGCGGCCAAGAGCGTGCTGTCGTCGGTCATCAACACAGGCCTTCCGGCCGGCCCGTCGGAAGCGATCATCTTTGCCGATGACAGCGTTGACGGCGGCCTTGCCGCGCTCGACCTGTTGATCGAAGCCGAGCACGGGCCGGATTCCTCGGCCTATCTGGTGACGCACAGCCGCAAGGTTGCAGAAGCAGCGCTTGCTGCACTTCCCGAGCATTGGTCGCGGATGACCGAGCAGCGTGTCGAGTTTTCGCGCGCGGTGCTGACCGGCAAGCGCGGCGGCATCGTGCTGACGGCGTCGCTGGAGGACAGCTACCGCTTCATCAACGACTATGCGCCCGAACATCTCGAGATCCTGTCGAAGGAGCCATTCGCGCATCTCGGGCGCATCACCGAGGCCGCCGAAATCCTGATGGGTCCGCACACGCCGGTGACGCTGGCCAATTTCGTTCTCGGCCCCAATGCGGTGCTGCCGACCAGCCGTTGGGCGCGGACTTACGGCCCGCTTTCGGTGACGGATTTCGTCAAGCGCTCGTCGATCGGCTATGTCACCTCGGCGGCCTATCCGGAACTCGCTCTGCACGCCCGCAGGCTCGCCCGCTACGAGGGCTTCAGCTCGCATGAGAACGCGGTCTCGGAAATCCGCGACCGCTATCTCGCCGGTTGAGCGGAAGCGATCGTGATGAAGGCCGCACGACTGTATGGACCTGGTGACTTGCGCATCGAGGACATCGCCACGCCGGGCGTGCCGGATGCGGGCTGGGTGAAGCTCAGGGTCGACGCCGCCGGCATTTGCGGTTCGGACCTGCACAATTTCCGCACGGGACAGTGGATAAGCCGGTCGCCTTCGACGGCCGGCCATGAGTTGACCGGCACGGTGACTGCCATCGGCGCGGGCGTGGACGCCTTCGCCGTCGGCGACAGGGTGGTCGCCGATTCCCGTTTCTGGTGCGGAGACTGCGCGCAATGTCATGGCGGCAGGCGGCATCTCTGTGTGTCGCTGGGCTTTGTGGGAGAAATCTGCGACGGCGGGTTTGCCGAACAGGCGGTGCTGCCCGCGCGGCTTTTGCATATCATCGATGCCGGGCTCGACGAGCGGGTCGCGGCGATGGCCGAGCCGCTGGCGGTGGCGCTGCACGCGGTGCGGCGCCTGCCGAAAACGGCCGGCTCCGTGCTGGTCGTCGGCTGCGGGCCGATCGGCGGTCTTGCCGCGCTGCTGCTGTCTCGAACTTTTGCGGGCACCGTGCTCGTAACCGACCGCAACCAGGCCCGCTGCGCCCGCGTGTCGCAGGTGACGGGTGCCAGGATCGTCGATCTGAACCGAGATGCCGTTGCCGCCGCAACCGCCAATGCCCCGCTGCTCGCGGCCATTGAGGCGACCGGCAGCGTCGCGGCGCTCAACCAGTTGCTTGGCGTTGTCGATCCCGGCGGCACGATCGCCATGGTGGGCATCTTCCATGGCCGCCTCGACATTGATCCCAATACGCTGGTCGAACGCGAAATCGGCTTGCTGGGATGCCACGCCTTTGCCGATGAGCTGCCCGAGGCGGTGCGGATGCTAGGTGAACTCAGCGAACCGCTGTTGGCGCTGATCGACCAGGAGATCGGCCTGGATGACATTCCGGCTGCCTATGAGCGGCTGTTGGCGGGACACAGCGACGGCTTGAAAACAATCATCCGCATGCGGCCACCTGTCGAGCAGTCGTGATTTCCGCTGAA
>NZ_RZPH01000421.1:0-4861 GCF_004022825.1 Mesorhizobium sp. M7A.F.Ca.CA.004.04.2.1 | reverse complement strand
ATCTCGGCGACCGCGATGCTGGCCGAGATCGCCAGCAGCGAGATCGTTCTTTCGTGGGGGTTGTCGGCGAGGACGCCGCGCACCAGATCGCCGGCGATCTCGGCCAGCATCGCGGTCGCCGAGATCGGCTGGTCAAGCGTGATCGAGCGCGTGACGGCGCTGAGATCGGCAAAGCGCACGCGTACCGTCACCGTGCGGCCGGGCCGCGCCTTGGCGCGCAGCCGGCTGGCGACACGGTCGGCCAGATGCAGCAGAGTGGGCACGATGATCCGCGCTACGGCGGGTTTTTGGCCCAGCGCCGATTGGGCGCCGGCCGAATGCGCGCGGCTATGCGTTTCGAGCTTTCGCGGGTCGCGGTTCCATGACAAGGCGGCGAGCTTTTCGCCGGCGGCGGGACCGAGCAGCCGCGTTAGCGCGCCGCTGTGCGTCCTGGCCAGCTGGCCGATGGTCTCGACGCCGATTTCCGCCAGCCTCGCCCTGATCGCCGGGCCGACGCCCCACATCAGCCCGACCGGCAGGTCGTGCAGGAAAGCGAGCTCGCTGCCGGGGTCGACCACCACCAGCCCGTCGGGTTTTGCCACCTGGGAGGCGATCTTGGCCAGATGCTTGGTGCGCGCCACGCCGATCGAGATCGGCAGGCCGAGTTCGGCCCGCACGCGGCGGCGGATGGTCGTTGCGATCTCCTGCGGCGAGCCGAACAGATGCGTGCAGCCGGCGACGTCGGCAAACGCCTCGTCGATGGAGATGCGCTCGACCACCGGGGTAAAATCGTCGAGCACCTTGATCGCCGCGTCGCCCAGCCGCTGGTAGTGGCTGAAATTGCCGCCGACGAAGATCAGCTGCGGGCACAGCTCACGCGCCTTGCGCCCCGGCATGCCGCCGCGCACGCCGAAGGCGCGGGCCTCATAGGAAGCGGCGAGCACGACGCCGCCGCCCACCGCGATCGGCTTGCCGCGCAGCGACGGATCGAGCAACTGCTCGACCGAGGCGTAGAAAGCGTCGAGATCGGCATGCAGGATGGTGGCTGTCGTTTCCATCCCGACCGCACATCACAGTTGCTGATAGAATTGGAACAAATAAAGAACAAGCACGGGTCGTTGTCAAGCGAGGGGCGATTTGTGCAGCAACAGCCAAGCCAGTTCGAGCGCAATCACCTAGACAATATGCTCCGCCCGCAGCGCCGCCTTCATCCGTTCCAGTTCCGCCTCGCCACCCGCCGCCAGTTCTTCGGCAATCCGCGCCAGCCTATCGTCGGCCTTGCGGTGCTTGCTGCCCCAGGCGCCGAGCGTCGCCAGCACCGGCAAGAGGTCGATACCTGCCTCGGTCAGCCGGTAGACCGTTCTCAAGCCATGCGTCGGGTCGTCGCTTCTGGTGAGGATGCCTTCCTCCTGAAGCGTCTGCAGTCGCTCGGCCAGCGTGCGCGAGGAGATGCCTTCGTCGGATTGCAGGAATTCGCGAAAGTGCCTTTTGCCGGCGAAAGCCATGTCGCGGATGATGAGCAGCGTCCAACGGTCGCCGATCAGTTCGAGCGACAGGTTGATCGGGCAGTCGGATTTTTCGCGCGTCGACATCTATGGTTCCATTTTTAAATCACTTTACTATTGACATCGTTTTGGCCTTGCGTCAACGGTTCCAAATGTAAACTATTTTGCGATGGCCGTGAGGAGAATGACGGTGAAAAAGCTGGTCCTGCAGATGCAGATATCGGTCGACGGCTTTGTCGGCGCCACCGAGGACCATTCCTGGCAGCTCTGGGAGTGGGGTGACGAGAGCGCCTGGGACGATGCGCTGAAGCAGGACTTCAACGCTGTCTTCGCAGGCGTCGATACCATCCTGCTCAGCCGCAAAATGGCACAGGAGGGCTACCTCACCCATTGGGGCACTGCGGCGAAGAAGTTTCCGCACGATCCGTTCTACGCCTTTGCGCAGCGCATCGTCGACGCCCGCAAGGTGGTGCTCAGCAACAAGCTCAAGCAATCGGCCTGGGAGCCGGCTTGGGAGCGCACCAGTGTGGCCAGCGGCGACCTGCCGCGCGAGGTCAACGCGCTGAAGACGGGCGAGGGTGGCGACATTGCCGTGTTCGGCGGCGCCGGTTTCGCGTCAGCGCTGATCGCGGCCGGGCTGGTCGACGAGTTCCAGCTGTTCGTCAACCCGGCGGTGCTGGGGGCGGGCCGCCGGGTTTTTGATCAGGGCGGTTTTAGGAACCTGCGGCTGCTCGGCTCGAAGGCCTATGCCTGCGGCATGGTGGTCAGCCGTTATGCACCGGCGGGGTGAGGGGAACCTCCATCTTCTCCCTGCTCACTTCGCATCGTGGAAAATAATCCCTACCGTGTGGCGCATGCCTGAGCGCAGCCGGCTGACGCCGTGGCGCAGATTGACGCGGTAGTTGCCTTTGGTGCCCTGCACCGGCCGGTTGTGGACGGCGAACACAACGGCGTCGCCCTGCCGCAGCGGCACCACTTCGACTCGGCTCTGCATGCGCGGGCGCTGCTCGGTCAGCGCGAACTCGCCGCCTGTGAAATCCCGGCCCGGTTCGGAGAGCAGGATCGCCACCTGCAGCGGAAAGGCGAGATCGCCATAGAGATCCTGGTGCAGGCAGTTGAAGTCGCCAGGCACATATTGCAGCAGCAGCGGCGTCGGCCGTGTCTGGCCGGCGGCATGGCACTGCTCGAGAAACGCGGCATGCGTCGTGGGATAGCGCATGGCCTGCCCCATGCGCTCGTTCCACCGATTGGCGACCTCGGCCAGCCTGGGATAGAGCGCGCTGCGCAGGCCACCCAGGAGGTCGGGCAAGGGATAGCGGAAATAGCGGTACTCGCCCTTGCCGAAGCCGTGCCTGGCCATATGGATGTGGCTGCGGAAATGCTTCTCCTCGGGATAGAGGTCGGCGATCTGTCGGCACTCTTCGGGCGACAGCAGCTTTTCAATCACCGCGCAGCCGAAGCCGTCCAGTTCGGCGGCAAGGGCGGGCCAGTCGTAATCAGCAACACGTGTCTGAGCAGCTTCAACCGCCGATGCGGCAACCTTGGCATGGGCATTCATATCGTAGCCTCCTTGTAGAGCAGGGCGCGCTTGCGCTCGACGCCCCAGCGGTAGCCCGACAGCGTGCCGGCGGCGCGGACAACACGGTGACAGGGAATGCCCAGCGCGATTGCATTGGCCGCACAGGCCGTCGCCACGGCGCGGGCGCCGTTCGGCTGGCCGATATGCCGGGCGAGCGCGGTGTAGGTGATGGTGCCGCCGCACGGGATGCCTCGGAGCGCCTCCCACACGCGCTGCTGGAATGGCGTGCCGTGGCGCAGGTCGAGCGGCAGGTCGAAGCCGACGCCGGGCATTTCGATGAAGCGCGCGATTGCCGCGAGATCGTCGCGCAGTGCGGCCTCGTCCTTGGCCAGTATCTTGCCTGGGAAGCGGTTGGCGAGATCCTGCTCCAGTGTGTCGGCATCCGAGCCGATCAGGATGGCGCAGACGCCGATATCGCTGCGCGCCGCCAGGATTTTGCCGATGGGGGATTCGCCGATGGCATAGGCGATGGTGCCGAGGGCGGCGACGTTGCAGGCGGCCATCGGCATAGTGGTTTGTATAAGGTTCATTGCCTTCACTCCTTTGTTTGTGGCTGAACCCTAGCCACGGTGTCGGCCGTGTCTCACTCCGGTGCTTGCTTTCAAATTCAAATCTGCCTGAAAGGCGCAAAGGTAGGTGCTCTATGGCGCCCTCCTCTGTCCTACCGGACATCTCCCCCACGGGTGGGGAGATTGGCTGTCACCACCGCCTTCGCCAATCTCCAACGTTGCAGGACGAGAGCCGGCGCCGGAACTGCCAATCTCCCTCCTTGTGGGGGAGATGTCCGGTAGGACAGAGGGGCGCGCCATAGAGTGCTGATTTTGAACCGTCCGCACTTCAGCCAAGCATGCTCATTCGACACGCGTGACCGACACCTCGCCGAGCACGAACACTTCACCGCTCAGCAGGCGCAGCTCGATGTCGCCGGTTGCGGTGTGGTTCCACTCAGCCTTACCCTCATCGACCAGCCCGCCGATGGCGGCCATGACATGGGACTTCGCGCGGTTGCCGGCGGCGGTGGTGCGAGCTGTCCGATTGGTGACGCTGTCATGAGATCTTGCCATCGCGCGCATGCTTGGCCGTCATCTCCGCGCGGATCGGTAGGCGCTGTCAGATTCGCCGGCCTCACGCTCCAGCAGCGCGCGCTTGCGCTCCGCGCCCCAGGCGTAGCCGGACAGGGCGCCCTCCCTGCGGGTCACGCGGTGGCAGGGAATGGCGACGGCAAGATTGTTGGCGGCGCAGGCGGCGGCGATGGCGCGGGTCGCCTTCGGTGAGCCGATGCGCCGCGCGATCTCGGCATAGGAAACCGTGCGGCCGGCGGGGATGTCGCGCAAGGCCTGCCAGACGCGCTGCTGGAACGCCGTGCCGCGCACGTCGAGCGGCAAATCGAGACCGAGCGCCGGAACTTCGACGAAACCGACGACGCGGGCGACCAGCGCCTCGTAGTCGTGATCGCCGCCGATTAGCCGTGCCCTGGGGAAACGGTCCTGCAGGTCGCGCACCAGTGCGTCAGGATCGTCGCCGAGCAGGATCGAGGCGACGCCCTTTTGACTGGACGCGACCAGGATGGTGCCGAGCGAGGTCTCGCCGACGGCGAAGCGGATCTCTTCATCGGCGCCGCCGGCGCGATAGCGCGTCGGCGTCATGCCGAGCATGCCAGTGGATTTCTCATAAAAACGTCCGCTCGAATTGAAGCCGGCATCGTAGATCGCCGTCGTCACGCTGGCGCCGTCTTCCAGGCCCTGACGAACCCTGGCTGCGCGGTGCGCGGCGGCATAGTCCTTCGGTGTCAGCCCGG
>NZ_RZPH01000420.1:0-4867 GCF_004022825.1 Mesorhizobium sp. M7A.F.Ca.CA.004.04.2.1 | reverse complement strand
CTTCCTTAGCGTGTCGTCCCGCCTCTTCCTTGTAGGCAGCCAGTTCGTTGCCGGCGGCATAGCCGGCCATGGCACCCCCCAAGGCGAAGATCGGGAATGGTTCCGAGACGGTGACGAAGGTGACAGCAGCGCCGAGGCCCTTGGCCAACGTCAGGCCGTGAGTAACGCCCTTGTCGGCCAGTTCCGATCCGTCCGTGGCGATGAGCAGATGTTTGTACATGACGATCTCGACTTGTTGTGCAAGGGCCTGTGCCCTTGTGGTGGCGGGAGCCTTGTGGAGGCTGGCCTTGATATAGTTGCGGCCTCGGGCCGATCACAGGGCCGGCCCGCCGCCGATCAAGGCCAGGCGACCACGCAGTTTTGTACCAAGCGGATTCCCCTTTGCCGCATCGTCGCTTAAGGTGCCGGCGACACTGAAAGGCATTCCATGAGCAACGCGTATCCCCAAATCCATCTGGTCCGGCATGGTGAGACGGCATGGAGCCTTTCGGGGCAGCATACCGGCCGCACCGACATGCCGTTGACCCCGGTTGGCGAGGCCGCCGCGCGGGGTGTCGCCGATAGGCTCAAGGGGCTGTCTTTTTCGGCCGTATGGTCGAGCCCGTCGCAGCGCGCCTACAACACCAGTGTACTGGCCGGCTTCGACGCGCAGAGCGTCAAGAAGGACGATCTGCAGGAATGGGACTACGGCGCCTATGAGGGGCTGACGACAAAACAGATCCTGGCCGAGCGCCCCGGCTGGAATGTGTTTCGCGATGGTTGTCCAAAGGGCGAGATGGCGGCCGATGTCGGCGCGCGGGCCGACAGGATTATCGCCGGGCTGCGCGAGGCCAATGCCGGCATATTGGTGTTTTCCAGCGCGCATTTCTTGCGCGTGCTGGCGGCGCGCTGGATTGGCCTGCCGCCCGAAGGCGGCGCGCTGCTTGTGCTCGAAACAGCCAGCATCAGCGTGCTCGGCTACGAGCATGATTTGAGCGAGCCGGTCATCCGGAAATGGAACCAGAAGTAGGGCGGCTTTGGCCAGCGGCGCCGCTTCCGCCCTACCTGTCGAATTTCTTGATCGCTTCGGCGGTCACCGGCGTGAAGAAATTCACCAGATTGCCATCGGGGTCGCGAAACAGCAGCGAGCGATTGCCCCAGGGCATTGTGGTTGGCTTCTGCACAGTAACATTCCTGACGAGGTCCGAGAGCCTGGCGAATTCAGCATCGACGTCGCCGACGCGGAACTCGAGGATGACGGTGTGGTTGTCGGCGGGGCGGGCGATGTCGCCGCCGAACAGCATCAAGGTGCGCGTGCTGCCAATCGCCAGCGTGCAGGCCGGTGTCGCCAGTTCCGCGAAGTCTTCCGTGTAGACCGTCACGGGCATGCCCGTGATCTCGCCGTAGAAGCGCACGAGGCGCTGAACGTCCGAAGTGATGATGCGGACAGAGACGAAATTCATTGCTTTGGCTCCTGATCGTTGAAGCCGTGGCCGGCTCCCATCCGACCTATAGGCTAGGCCTCCGGACAGCTTTCCGTCAGGAAGGATTGCTGTGAGCCTGCACCAGCGCACGCGCTGCTTACCCCGTCAGCAGCGCCAGTTCCTCCGGTGTCAAATGCCGTGCCGTGCCCTTGGCGAGGTCGCCGAGCGGCAGGCGGCCGATGGCGATGCGGATGAGGCGCAGGACCTCGACGCCGTGCGCGGCGAGCAGGCGGCGGATGTGGCGGTTGCGGCCTTCGTCGAGCACGATCTCCAGCCAGGCGGTGCGGCCACCGCTGCGCAGCAATTCGATCGAGCTGGCGCTCAGGATCTCGCCGTCGACGCTCACGCCCGCGCGCAACGTCTTCAACATCGCCGCGTCCGGCACCGTGCCGACCTGCACGTGATAGGTTTTCGGCAAATGCGAAGCCGGGTCCATCAGCCGGTTGGCAAATCGGGTGTCGTTGGTCATCAGCAGCAGGCCTTCGCTGGCCTTGTCGAGGCGGCCGACCGGCGAGACGAAGGGCAGGTCGAGCCCTTCGAGGCAGGCATAGACGGTGTCGCGCTGCTGCGGGTCGTCGCGGGTGGTGACCAGCCCGCGCGGCTTGTTGAGCATGAGATAGACCTTGCGCTCGGCAACCACCGGCCTGTCGTCGACGACGATGCGGTCGCGGTCGAGGTCGACCCGCAGGGCTGCATTGCGCACCACCTTGCCGCCGATGCGCACACGGCCTTCGGCGATCAGCACCTCGGCCTGCGTGCGCGAGCACAGGCCGAGCTTCGACAGTGCCCGGTTGAGACTGACGCCCAATAGCTTGCTGGTGTGTAGTTTGCCGGCGGGTGGCTTGCCGTTAGGCGGGTTTCCGGCGGGTGGTCGTGCTGCCATGCTGCGGATCGTCCGTTATGACAGACAGATGCCACGGGGGGTGACGGCTTCGCAAGCTGGATGCGGCGAGGGCCGGCAACCCGAGGCCAAGCTTGATCCAGGTCCGCCGCGCATTGGAAGCCGATCGGCGGTTTCAGAATTTGCGCGGGTCGATACCTTTGGTGCCCGGTCCGTAGGGGCTCGGATAGATCTCGCCGATGGTCATCAGTTCGATCTCGCCATCGAGGGTGGAGCCGATGATCTTCACGTCGGGATCATCGCAGCAGAATTCCCAGATCACTTGCCGGCATTCCGCGCACGGCACGCCCGAATAGGGGCCGTGGCAGACGATGGCCTCGATCTGCCGCTCGCCCGCCGCAGCCATCTGCATCACCGCGTTGCGCTCGGCATGCACCGATTGCTGCAAGGTGACGATCTCGACATTGCAGGCGGCGAACAGCCGGCCAGATGAGGTGCGCACGGCCGAGCCGACCTTGTGGTTGGAGTAGGGCGTGTAGGCCTTGTCGCGCGCTTGCGCGGCGGCTGTGACAAGTGCCTGGTCGGCACTCGAAAGCTTGTCGAAGCTGGTCTTCTTCATCGGTCTCTCCACATCCATGCCCCATCCCGCACTGATTCAGGATGGAGCGCTATCTCTTTGCTTTCTTGCGACCTTTCCTGGCTCAAGCGTCCTGCCGCTCCGGCCGTGTAACGAGCCCGGCGGCGAACGGGACGACCGAAAGGAAGAAGCCTACCAGCGAGGCTGGAATGCCGCCGGGTTCGCCCATCAGCACGAGGATGGCGGTCGAGCCGGCGCCCAGCACGATGGTCGCCAACATCGACCAGGAGGGAATGCGCCAGCCGAACGTGGCCGATAGCACGGGCAGCAGCAGGCCCGGCACATAGACCGAGAAGCCGAGCATCAGGATGGTGACGATGCCGGGCACGCTGAGCGCCACCACCAGCGCCACCAGGCCGAGCACGAGCAGCAGGATGCGGCTGGTCCACAGCCTTTCCCTGTCGCTGGCGTCGGGGCGCAGCCGCGAGATCACGTCGCGCTGCAGGGTGGTGGCGGTGATCAGCAATGTCGTGCTGGCCGTCGACATCGCCACCGCCAGGAAGGCGGCCACCAGCACGCCGATGATGCCATGCGGCAAAAGCTGCACCATCAGGTCCGGCATGGCGTTGACCGGGTTGGTGCCGGACGGCAGCAGCGCCTTGGCTGCGACGCCGAGGAAGGTGAGGATGACGCCGAACACGGCCATGATGACGAAGCCGTTGATCAGGCCCTTGCGCGCCGTCTCCGGCGAGTTGGCGGAAAAGACGCGCTGGAAGCCGATCGTGTCGATGAAGCCGGCGGGCAACAGCAGGAACCACACGAATAGCGTCGCAGGCGGCACGTTGGCGAACAGATTGTAGAAGCCGGGAATGTCCCTGGTCGCCTCATAAACATGCGAGACGCCCGGTCCGAAGATGACGAACAACGGCGCCACCACGCCGATGACGACCAGGAAGATGACCGCCTGCAGCACGTCGGTCGCCACCACAGCGAGGAAGCCACCCAGCATGGTATAGACGATGACGACGAGGAAGGCGACGATGGCGCCGGTGGTCGGGTCCATCCCCGAAAACAGCGTGAACACCATCGAGATGCCGAACACCTGCGCGGCCGCCCATGCGAGGTAATTCCAGCTGGTGACCAGCGAGGCGGCGACCCGCACCGAACCCGGATAGTCCTGCGCGACGATGTCGGGCGTCGTCACATGCATGCGCTGGCGCACGATCTTGGCCAGGAAGATGCCCATCAGCAACAGTCCGATCGGGAAGGTGAACCACCACCATGTGCCCGAAATGCCGTAGCGGACCACCATTTCAGGCGTGCCGAACAGGCCGGCAAGCCCGGTCCACGAGGCGAAGGCCGAAATGGTCAGCCACAGCGGCCCCATGCGCCGGCCGGCGACGATGTAGTCTTCCTCGGTCTTGATCGAGCGGGCGAAGAACAGCCCGATTGCGGTGACCGCCACGAGATATACGGCGACAACCGCGATATCCAGATTTCCCATTTTCTACCCCTTCAGGTGCAAAGCCAAATGCCGCGCCACGCCTTGGTGCGGCGCCGTTCTGTCCGTTGCCCCTTTTCGGTGGGGCTTGACGACCCTCTGCAAGATTTGTCACATGCAAAAAACTTTTTTGCAAGTGCTGAATATGGACCATGATCGGAGACTGCGAATGACCCAGGCGAAGGCAAATCTGGCAAACCCGGAACTGGTCGAACGCGGCCGCGCCCGTATCGCCTGGATCCGTTCGCGCATGGCGATGCTCGCCACCCTGCGCTCGGAGTTCCGCGAAACCCAACCCTTCGCCGGCCGGCGCATCGGCGTGTCGCTGCATGTCGAGCCGAAGACTGCGGTGCTGCTCGAGGTGCTCGCCGAAGGCGGGGCCGAGATCGTCGGCACCGGCAATCATGGCTCGACGCAGGACGATGTCGTCGCCTTCCTGCAAAGCCAGGGCATCGGCGTGTTCGGCAGCCGCGCCGACACGCTGG